>JBDTHD010000150.1:0-12683 GCA_039937075.1 Ginsengibacter sp.
AAATCTTTCATCAAAAAAATTATTAATTATGAGATTAACCAGGAGAAAATTTCTTGTAAACGGATCGCTGGCATTGGCAGGAACCATGTTGTTGCCCGAGTTTATGCTTGCAAATAAAAAAGCTACCGATCATATTGTCGGTCTGCAATTATACACCGTGCGTGATGACATGAAAGCGGATCCGCTTGGCACGCTGAAACAGCTGGCTGCAATGGGCTACAAAAATGTAGAACATGCCAATTATGTTGACAGAAAATTTTATGGCTATTCTGCCACCGATTTCAAAAAAGTATTGGATGACGTTGGCTTGTATATGCCAAGCGGCCATACTGTAATGTCGGGCGAAGACTGGGACAGCGCGAAAAATGATTTTGCGGATAAATGGAAGCAGACTGTTGAAGATGCGGCCACAGTTGGAGAAATGTATGTGATAAGCCCATGGCTGGATGAAAGCCTTCGGCAGAATTATGACGGCCTTCTAAAGTTTTTGGAGGTATTCAATAAATCAGGTGAATTGTGTAAAAAATCAGGATTAAAATTTGGATACCACAATCATGATTTTGAATTTAAATACTCATTGAACGGCAAAAAAATATATGACATTATTTTAGACAATACAGACCCTGATTTGGTGTTGCAACAAATAGATATCGGCAATATGTACGGCGCTGGCGGAAGAGCATTGGACATCGTAAAAAAATATCCGGGAAGGTTCAAAAGCATGCATGTAAAAGATGAAATCAAAGCACCAGGCAAAGGAGAAATGGGCGATAATTATGAGAGCACCGTTTTGGGAAAAGGTATTATGCCGGTAAAGAAAATTGTTGATATTTTCAGAGAAAAAGGCGGGACAACAGAATTCATTATTGAGCAGGAATCGTACCAGGGAAAAACGCCACTTGACTGCTCGAAGGAAGATTTACAAATCATGAAAAGCTGGGGTTTCTAAAATAGAAATCCTTGCTTTTTGTTTGTTTACTGCTCAATGTCCTTCGACAGGCTCAGGACGACAGGCTCGAAATAATCGTTCAGGGCGCGGAAGAAAGCGTCCGGACCGCAAAAAAAATGAAGAACTTTTGGTTCTTCATTTTTTTTATAAGACGTTTCAATAATTACCTTATCGTTGTCGATTCTTTGCTAATAAAATCACCCGTTTTTTCAATATACTTGCTGTATTTCTGCTGAATGTCGGATGGCTCTTTTGTTCCGTCAACATAAAGCGTTCCTTTGGCTACAGCAACAGAAAAAGAATTTTGTGTGATAAGGTCATCGCCTTTCAGCGCATCAATAAGATTTTGTACTTCGGTTGGATCTGCCGCATTGGCTTCCGTTGGCGTTCTCACTATTACCCATTGCGCATTACTAAAAGCTTCCTCCATTGAAGTTGTTCTCTCCAGATTTTGCAGATTTTCAATTTTTTGTTTCCTTTCCAGATTAATTTTTGACTGGAAATTATGAGCGAGTGTCGGCGCTATTACCAAAGAAACAATACTCATTAATTTAATAAGGATATTCATGCTCGGGCCGGATGTATCTTTAAAAGGATCCCCAACTGTATCGCCCGTAACTGAAGCTTTATGAGGTTCAGAACCTTTGTAATGAGTTTCATTATTAATAACCGCACCTTTTTCAAAAGACTTTTTTGCATTGTCCCATGCTCCGCCGGCATTGTTCTGAAAAATCCCCATCAATACACCGCTAACCGTTGCTCCCGCTAAAAAGCCACCCAAAACCTCAGGCCCCAAACTAAAACCTATAATCAGCGGAGAAAGTAGCGCAATCGCCCCAGGCAACATCATCTTTTTGATAGAAGCATCGGTAGAAATAGCGACACATTTTTCATATTCGGGTTTAGCTTTTCCTTCCATAATTCCGGGAATAGTCCTGAATTGTCTGCGTACTTCTTCTACCATCGCCATGGCCGCCTCACCAACAGCGCGAATGGCCAATGAAGAAAAAATAAATGGAATCATCGCACCGACAAATAATCCTGCCAACACATCAGCACGATAAATATCAATACCATCAATCTTTGCAATTCCTACAAATGCTGCAAATAAAGCCAGAGAAGTCAACGCGGCTGAAGCAATCGCAAATCCTTTTCCGGTAGCTGCGGTGGTGTTTCCTACAGCATCAAGAATATCTGTTTTTTCACGCACTTCTTTTGGCAGTTCACACATTTCTGCAATACCGCCCGCATTATCAGCAATCGGCCCGAAAGCGTCAATCGCCAATTGCATTGCTGTAGTCGCCATCATTCCCGCAGAAGCAATTGCCACACCGTATAAACCCGCGCAATAATAAGATGTATAAATTCCGGCAGCCAACACAAGAATAGGAAACAAAGTACTTTCCATTCCCACAGCAAGACCTCCGATAATATTGGTAGCATGTCCTGTAGAAGATTGGCGCACAATAGTCATCACCGGCCTTTTGCCCATAGCAGTATAAAACTCGGTGATAAAACTAATTAAAGTTCCCACGATCAATCCGACAATGATAGCACCGTAAACGCCATATCGTGTAAAATGATAATTTCTTAAAACCAAATCAGTATCCGGCATCAACCACATTACCAGGAAGTAAGCAGCAATGGCCGTAATAACAATCGTTCCCCAGTTTCCCAGGTTTAAAGCTTTTTGTACAACAGATGTATGCAAGCCAGCTTTATCAGAAATTTTTACGAAAAATGTTCCGAGAATAGAAAATATAATTCCCATAGAAGCGAGCAACATCGGTAGTAAAATAGGTGACATTCCGCCAAATGCATCAGCAGAAATTGTTTCTCTACCCAATACCATTGTTGCTAAAATAGTGGCTACGTAAGATCCAAAAAGATCCGCACCCATACCGGCAACATCGCCCACATTATCACCCACATTATCTGCAATGGTTGCAGGATTTCTAGGATCATCTTCCGGAATTCCAGCTTCTACTTTTCCTACAAGGTCAGCGCCTACGTCGGCAGCTTTGGTATAAATTCCACCGCCAACACGCGCAAACAGCGCAATACTTTCTGCACCCAAACTGAATCCGGTAAGGATTTCTATCGTTTTCTCCATTTCCAGGCTGTTGGCCGCCGCGTGTGGAGCAAAAATGAATTTTAAAATGATGAATAAACCTCCAAGGCCTAAAACGGCTAAACCCGTAACGCCCATTCCCATTACACTTCCGCCGGTAAAAGACACTTTTAATGCTTGTGCAAGACTGGTTCTTGCCGCCTGCGTAGTCCGTACGTTCGCTTTGGTGGCCACTCTCATTCCGATATAACCGGCAAGGGCGCTAAAAAAACCTCCGCAAATAAAAGAAATCGCGATGCTCCAGCTGCTGTTGGCACTGGTATAGCCCATGATTCCCAATAAAATAGCGCCTATAATTACGAAGTAAGAAAGGATTTTCCACTCCGCTTTCAAAAAGGCCATGGCGCCATCAGCAATGTAGGTGCTGATTTCTTTCATTCTTTCGTTGCCGGCGTCCTGCTTATCAACCCACGCAAATTTTATGAAAGTATAAAGCAAGCCGACAATTCCCATCGCCGGTATTACGTAAATCAAATTATCCATATCAGTATTTTACTTAATTTTTTGGGCTGCAAAAATAGGGTAAAAAGGCAATATTAAAAATGTTTCATAAAACTGTTTGGGCTTGATTTATTTAAGAAATAATGCTTTTTTGTAAGCCGAAAATAAAATCAACGTTTCGCAGGTTTCTAATTACAAATTTTATTCTTCCTTTTTAAATACGGTATTTGAAAAAAAATCAACTATTTTAAATGCTCCATTTCCAAAATCCTGTTTTACCATTTATTTTTATTTTTTTGACAAAAGATGAACTTATATTAAATATGTTTGTAACAAATACATTCGCGGCATTAAAATGAGAGAACGTAAACCTTTATACCTGGTTATTTTTGCGCTTGCCGTTGTCACGGTCTCCTTTGTCTTGATTTCCGTTTGGGGCTACCATTTTTATTTTGCACAATTAAAGGTGCACCCTGTGGTGCCAACTTCACCCAAAGAGCAATCATCAGCTCCTAAGAAATCCATAAACGATTCAACGCAAGCTATTTTGAATAACGCAATTGAAGATTTAAATGTCGCAGACGATTCGGTTTATGATACATCAGAAGATAAAACCCTCGCGTTAAAATTAATCGAGTTCAACCGGCTGAAAAATGAAATAGCGGAAATCGTTAAAAAGAAATTGTCTTCAAAAGAAATATCAGCAGCCAATGACAAAATTTTGCAGTTGCAGCAAAGTGTAGCTGAATTAAAGAATGAAAACAATGACATACGCGCAGAAAATGACCGGTTAAAAAAACTCGTAAAAGAACAACCTGGCAAGGCCAATGATGTGGCTCAAAATACTCCAGTTGCTCCAAATCCCAACCAGCCAGTCGCTAAATCACCTTCTGCCTTGCCGGTTTTGCTCACCCATTTGCGTTTCGCCGGAAGTTCAGTGGCTGATAATAAAAAAGTAGAAACCAATGAGACAGCCAAAACTGCAAACATCAGCGGTTCGTTTCAAATTAATGTAAAACCCTTTAATCAAACGCCTGAAATTTACGTAATCGTTATTCAGCCTGATGGAAAAACTTTATATAATTCGGCGAACGAATCCGGCATGTTTGCAACAAAAAACGGTAGAAAAATTTATTCTGCAGTGCTGCATTTTAATAATAAAGAAACCGGCACGCGTTTGTCGTTCTCTATTAATGTACCACATTTTCAAAAAGGGAAATACATTATGCAAGTCTATCACCAGGGCGTTATGATTGGAAGGGTTAGCAAAAGCTTTTTTTAATCAAACTTCATTATTCTCTTTTTAAATATCGAATATCGAACAAGGAATAAAAAATGTAGAAGTATAAGCAAGTTTATTCACCTTCATTATTCTACATTCCTTGTTCGTTATTCATTATTGTTCTTTCTTCATTTATAATATCTAATATCGAACAACGAATAAATAATGTAGAAGTATAAGCTAGTTTCTGCACCTTCATTATTCTACATTCCTTGTTCATTATTCATTATTGTTTTTCCTTCATTTATTATATCTAATATCGAATATCGATCAAGGAATAATGAATGCAGAAATAGATACGCCAGTAAACGAACAATTATCAATGATTTTTATTTTGTGATCGGCGCTTTATAAGATTTCAAAATACGTTTTTCTAGAATCCCAGCGGTTTCATAATTGCATCTAAATCTCTCCAGTTTTTACCGGTGCTAAATTTAGCCGCTTCATTTACAGGCATGTTGAGAATTAGTACCTGGTGCATGCCCAGTCGTTTTATTCTTTTTTTTAGCCGGGCAAATTCTTTATTTTCTTCTGCGATCATTCCCGCATAAAGCACTGCCATCCATTGTTCCACCACAATTTTATCTTCCTCGTGGTAAGTGTTGACGATGGAATCAATCTGTAGTATTACTGTTTGGTCAATTTCTTTTGTGGTGTTTCTATAGATTTCTACAAAATCATCGTACACTTTATTTAAAGGATATTTTTTCGAAAGGATTTTCAATTCATTAAAATAGGTTTCGTCGAAATGCGCTTTCTTATTACCGTTGCTCTCCACCACATAAACGCACCAATTATCAAATTTGCCAGTGTCGAAAATCACCTTCCTGTTATTTGCCAGTCTTTTTACTAATTTTTCCATGTTTGATAATTCTCCATGTGATTTAATTAGAGTGAATTAAAAAAAATATTTTGTAGCAAAATAGCCGTTTTGTTTTCTTTGACCTAATCTTCTAAAAGTTTTTTTGTGTCTTCATTTTTTTGAGCGGTTTCGGTTAAAAGATGTTATTCCCAAACTCGTGTCTCACGAGTTGTCCCTCATTTAATAAACTAAGAAAAACAAAAGAAAAAATTCGTGAGACACGAATTTGGGAGAAGAAGAAATGCTAACTAATTTTACCCCTTGCGCAGTATAGGTCGAATTAAAAAATTATATTTTGTAGCAAAATAGCCGTTTTGTTTTCTTTGACCTAATCTTCTAAAAGTTTTTTCAACATCTTCATTTCCGTTTGTTGTAAAACCGAAAAGATATAAATGAAACCTAAAAATGAAATCACTTTTAACGCATTTTTATTTAAAGACATCTATGAATTTATCATAGCTTTATCTGAATCGAATATATAAAAAAAACGAGATGAAATTGTTTATTACAGCGATATTGCTTTGTTCTTTTTTAGGAATGAAAGCGCAGGATACCAACACCAATGCGAAAAATAACAAGGAAGAAGTTGACTCGGTTTTCCAGGGACAATTACTTATAGACAAAACAAATAACACGAAAATATATTTGACTGGTTTTAAGCAAACGATAGATTCCACAAGCACTTACACGACCGTTTTTACTTTCGGTGCAAAATTATCAAGAACCACGTTTGACGTAAACATTAAGATGAAGTTTCATCAGCCCATTCTTTCCGACGGCCCGATTGGTTTTGAATATGGCCCTGTCGGAACAGGAAGATTTTCCGGATCGGGAGCCGTAAGAGAGAACAACATATTTTTATATTTCCAGGGTCAGATTACCGCATCAACCCACCATTTTTTTATAAAGATAAAAAGCAAACAAAAAGTTCGTCCACTGGTTGCCGGTTTAGAAGGGCAGGCTAATTTTTAAAGAATTGCTGCAACAGTAAAACGACAAATTCGATTCATTTTTATTTTCGAATAATAATATTGGGCTTTCACACGGCTTACTACAAAGCACTCAAGTTATAAGCGTTATCTATAATGGTATCAATTCTATAGATAAACAACCACGAAAAGATTTTAGTAAATTTGATTCTTAAATTAATTAAACCTTTATAATAATGAAAGAAAATAATTCCGATCCGGTATGGGACGTAAATAACAGCGAAGCAAAATGCCCGTTCGTTGGCGGATCAATTAACCATGGCGCCGGTGGCGGCCCTTCTAACCGCGAATGGTGGCCGAACCTGTTAAACCTGGATATTCTGCGTCAGCATGCAGGTTTGTCAAAGCCGTTGGCCGATAATTTTAATTACGCCGAAGAATTTAAAAAATTGGATCTGGATGCTGTCAAGAAAGATTTGTACGCATTGATGACCGATTCCCAAGATTGGTGGCCCGCAGATTACGGTCATTACGGTGGCCTTTTTATCCGCATGGCATGGCATAGTTCTGGCACCTACCGAATCAGCGATGGCCGCGGCGGTGCGGATTCAGGATCACAGCGTTTTGCCCCGCTTAATAGTTGGCCTGATAACGCCAATCTTGATAAGGCACGCTTGCTACTTTGGCCCATCAAACAGAAATATGGAATAAAAATATCCTGGGCTGATCTGATGATACTTGCAGGTAATTGTGCGCTTGAATCAATGGGCTTCAAAACATTTGGTTTTGCCGGAGGACGTGTAGACGTTTGGGAAGGTGAAAAAGATATTTATTGGGGTTCCGAAGGCGAATGGCTCGGAAATAAGGAGCGTTACTCCGAAGACCATCAACTGGAAAATCCTCTTGCCGCGTCTAACATGGGTTTGATCTATGTAAACCCGGAAGGGCCTAACGGACAACCAGATCCGTTGGGAGCGGCCATTGACACCCGTGAAACTTTTGGTCGTATGGCAATGAACGATTATGAAACCGTTGCATTAATTGCTGGTGGACACACTTTTGGTAAAACCCATGGCGCTGCGGTTCCGGGTGATTATGTTGGTATGGAACCAGCAGGTGCGGCCATAGAGGAGCAATGTCTTGGCTGGAAAAGCAGTTTTGGCAGCGGCAGCGGTGGCGATACCATCACCAGTGGCCTCGAAGGTGCGTGGACAAAAACACCGACACAATGGGATAATAATTTTTTTGAAACATTATTTGGTTACGAATGGGAAATCTCAAAAAGTCCTGCGGGAGCTTTTCAATGGAAACCTAAAGACAATGGCGGTGCGGACTCCGTTCCGGATGCGCACGATCCTTCCAAACGCCATGCGCCGTTTATGCTGACGACCGATATTGCCTTAAGAATGGATCCTATTTACGAACCGATTTCAAGGCATTTCTACGAGAATCCTGATGAATTTGCAGACGCATTTGCACGCGCGTGGTTCAAATTGACGCACCGCGATATGGGACCCGCTTCGCGTTATCTTGGCCCGGAAGTTCCGAAGGAAGAACTCATCTGGCAAGATCCTGTTCCCGCAGTTACTCATCAACTGGTGGATGAAAAAGATATCGCCGATTTGAAATCTAAAATATTGAATTCAGGTTTGACGGTATCTCAATTGGTTTCTACCGCATGGGCTTCTGCTTCTACTTACCGTGGCTCTGACAAACGCGGCGGCGCAAATGGTGCACGCATTCGGCTGGCGCCTCAAAAGAATTGGGAAATAAACAATCCACCGGAATTGGCAAAAGTTTTATCTGCATTGGAAGGAATTCAAAAAGAATTTAACGAAGCTCACCCCGGCGGAAAACAGGTTTCATTGGCTGACCTGATCGTATTGGCAGGATCTGTGGGTGTAGAAAAGGCTGCAAAAAATGCAGGCCAGGATATAACAGTGCCTTTCACACCCGGGCGCACCGATGCTTCGCAGGAACAAACTGATGTAGAATCTTTCGACGTTCTGGAGCCGGGCGCTGATGGTTTCCGCAATTATCTGAAAACTCATCACAAAGCATCGCCGGAAGAAATGCTGGTCGATCGCGCTCAATTGCTGACATTGACGCCGCCCCAGTTGACGGTTCTTCTTGGCGGTTTGCGCGTGTTGAACACCAACTTTTATGGTTCTAAACATGGTATGTTTACGAATCGTCCTGAAGCGCTTACTAACGACTTCTTCGTGAATCTGTTGGATTTAAGCACTAAATGGCAACCCGTTGAAGGAAATAAAAATGAGTTTGAAGGCCGTGACCGCAAGACCGGTGACGTAAAATGGACTGCGACACGCGTTGATCTTATTTTTGGATCAAACTCAGAATTACGCGCGCTGGCAGAGTTTTACGGATGTAAAGATTCCGGGGAAAAATTCGTAAACGACTTCGTAGCTGCATGGACCAAAGTGATGAATCTTGATCGCTTCGACCTTGCATGATTGCAACGATGAAAGATTAAAAAATAAAATGAAAGCAAAAGGTGGTTCGGCAACGGACCATCTTTTTTTATTAGTAAACCAGGAAATACCGGGGATTTTTATTTTGAGAATTACATAACAGTAAGGATTAAACGTAAATAAGTATCTAACTTGCATGATATACTTCAAGGAAAAATACCGCAGATTTCCTGGTTTTGATGTCATTTCTATCAACGAAAATTTGTATTTTCATTTTTTTTAAAATTACTGTTCCATGAAGTATCTTTTATTAATCACCTTATTTGCCATTTTTACATCTATGAAATCAAAAGAAAAAGTTGACCTGCTAATTTATAATGCAACCATTTATACAGTTGATCAAAATTTCTCAAAAGCTGAAGCTGTAGCGGTCGATAAAGGAAAAATCGTAGCGGTCGGCACAACGAAAGAGCTGCAGGATAAATTTGATGCAAAAGAAAAAATTGACGCAAAGGGAAAATTCATTTTCCCTGGATTTATAGATGCGCATTCCCATTTTTTTGATTACGGCTTGGGATTGCAACAGACCGATTTGGTCGGAACAGCAAGTTGGGCAGACGTTTTGCAAAAACTAAAATCCTTTTCAGAAAAGCATCCCCAAGGATGGCTGATTGGAAATGGATGGGATCAAAATGACTGGCCGCAAAAAGATTTTCCCAACAATGAGAAACTGAACGAAATGTTTCCTGACAGGCCGGTAATTTTATCGCGCATAGATGGCCATGCGGCAATAGCCAATAATAAGGCGCTCGAAATGTCTGGAGTAAAAGCAGGCCTGGAGTTGACTGGAGGCGAAGTAGAAGTAAAAGATGGAAAACTTACCGGCATTTTAATCGACAACGCTACGGGCCTTGTTTACTCAAGAGTTCCTGAGGCTAACGAATCACAACTAAAAAATGCACTGCTTGCTGCTGAAAAAAATTGTTTTGCTGATGGGCTTACCACCGTTGCGGATTGCGGACTGGATTACGAATCTGCGTTATTTGTTGATTCACTGCAAAAAAATAAAGAATTAAAAATGCGCATGTACATCATGCTAAGCGATCATAAAAAGAATTTTGATTTCCTATTTAAAAATGGAAAAATAAATACAGGAAGATTGCATGTTTGTTCATTTAAATTTTTTGCAGATGGCGCTCTGGGATCAAGAGGCGCTTGTTTGTTGCAGCCTTATTCTGATAAGCCTGGATGGAGTGGTTTTTTGTTGAAGCCGGAAGAACATTTTGATGCAATGGCCAAAATGATCGCTGAACATGGGTTTCAGATGTGCACTCATGCCATCGGAGATTCTGCTAACCGGATGATGTTGAAAATTTATGCAAAATATTTAAAGGGAAAAAATGACTTACGCTGGCGAATAGAACATGCGCAAGTGGTAAACAAAGATGACTTTCATTATTTTGGAGATTATAATATTATTCCTTCTGTACAACCGACACACGCAACGTCCGATATGTATTGGGCCGGCGACAGGCTGGGAAAAGAAAGATTAAAATATGCTTACGCGAATGAAGAATTAAAAAATGAAAACGGGTGGATTCCGCTCGGTACTGATTTTCCCGTAGAAGACATTTCGCCCATCAAAACTTTTTACGCAGCGGTTTTTCGCAAGGATGCCAAAGGCTGGCCTGCGGGCGGTTTTCAAATGGAAAACGCGTTGAGCCGTGAAGATGCGGTTCGTGGAATGACCATCTGGGCAGCAAAAGCCAACTTTGAAGAGAATGAAAAAGGTAGTCTTGAAAATGGAAAATTTGCCGACTTTGTTTTACTGGATACAGATTTAATGAACGCTACTGAAAAAAATGTTTTGAATACAAAAGTGTTGATGACTTTCGTAAACGGAGAAAAAGTTTTTGAGAAAAAAGAGTAACCAATTCTGATCTGAAATGCATTTCTGTTTAAAAATAGGTATAATCTTTAAGTCTGCCGAAGAAAGTTGCCCGGCAGGGAAAACAAAAATCGCAATTATTTGTTTGTTTACTGATATTTACAGAAAGCTAAATTGTACTCAAAAACTCCACGACGTTTACAGAAGGAAAGAAAAAATAAGCGCCACCTTTTACGGTTACAAAACTTTTTAAGCCAGTGATGTATTTATTGGCTGTTTCCTGCGGAATGGTAAATTGTTGAACTACTCCTTGAGGTGGATTTTCTTTTACGCCAATAAAAGGATCCGGATCTGAATAGAGTTGTTTGAATTTTGAATAATTGGACCACGTGTATTGTATAAATTCAAATTGCCTGTTTATATCTGCGTTAAAAACTCCAAACAAAATTCCGACTTCGTCATTTGGTTTATGATTGATTGCCGAACCGACAAAACTTTCTCCATAAGAACGCGATCTTCTTATCATTCTGTGTTTTTTAGTGAGCTTTAAAGATTCTGCCGGACCAGATTCTTCAAAATTGTCTCTCGGGTTGGTGCGCCTGATATGTGAACCAAAAGGGCATTTCATTCCCAACTTATCCGTTTCCATGTAAGTAAAATCATTTTCATCGCTTAGTACTCCCGGATCTTTGTCGGGATATTTTACCAAAGGAGCGCCGCCTGGCCAACGGCCCATCATTTTAGCAGCTATCCTTGTGCTTTCATCAGGGTTAAAACTACCGTCTTCATTTTTGCTTTTTTCATTCAAAAAATTCCAAAAACCATCCACATCTTCCTTCAATTGACGAAGTACAAAATAAGTGCCATTGAGTCCCAAATCTTTGTTTCCGGTGCCGCAAACGTCGTCAGAAAGCAAGTTTGGATTTCCCTGACTTTCTTTAAGAACAGGCGAATCCGGAAACACACCATATTCATTTTTATGGCCCAATACAAACTCACCCGCAGCAATGTTATCATTCTCATGGCCAACAATTCCGCTTCCTATTATTGCCGGCTGCGAAATCCCCTCTCTAAAACCAAAATGTTCTCTTCCTTCAGGAAATGTAGTGCCATCAATACAAAGAATTTCAGACATACCGGAATGACTAATTTCTTCGCGCAGCTGATTCACTTGTGAGATAATTTCTTCTTGCGTGGTAGCAAAAATCATTACGATAATATGTACCGCTTCATTTTCAGGGCCACCCCAATTCCAATTTTTAGGATCGCTACTGTCATGGTCGCCCAAAAGCCTTTGCCTGTGCGGCGTTACCATTCCTTCCCGAAATTCACGGGCGAAAGACTGAATATTATTTTGTGTTACACCCAATTTTCTTAACCCTTCCGCAGTAAAACCGATATTAAAAGCAGAATCACCCGGACCAATGGCCACATTTGTTAGAGCATGAGACTTTGAGCCGATAAATTTCTTTGCTTTTTCAGCATCAGTTACCTGTAAAAGAAAATATTTAGAAAAGGAAAATTCTTTATAATCCCTTACCAGAAAACCTTGAATTTGCGAAAGTTCCAGCGATTGCATTGGTAAATATTTTAAAATCTTTTTAAAAATAATTGCGCTTCTTTTTCAGAAAGGTTTTTGCTTAACTCATTTCTAATTATAGTATTGTTCGCAATATTTTTAATAGAAAGATCATGATAGGCGCTGTACCAAACCTGCGTTAGAATCTGAGTGCCACGGCTCCACGCCAGGAAATGCTCCTCATCATAAG
>JBDTHD010000151.1:0-25168 GCA_039937075.1 Ginsengibacter sp.
TCTTCGAAGGCACCAAAGGTAAAATGATGTGTGGGGTTTATGCAGAGGATCCTCAATTGTTACCAACATCCCGCACCAACGAAGTACATGTACCCCAAAAATACCCGCGAATTCCGGGTGGAACAGAAGGCCATTACGGTCAGTGGGTAGATGCCTGCCTCGCAGGATATGGCAACATGGAAGTAGATTCACCGTTCATAGGTTATGCCGTACCGCTAACGGAAAGTATATTGATGGCCAACCTCGCTATACGCAGTTTTGATTACAGGGAGCCTACTGCTGATGGAAAAGGGTTTAATTATCCTGGACGTGGCATCACTCTTCAATGGGATGCAGCGAACATGAAAGTGACCAATTTTGATGCTGCTAACCAGTTTGTAAAACGTACTTATCGCGAAGGATGGCCTGAATTGACATTCTAATTCTATCTTTTTAAATTGAGACAAAAGGCGAAGCGAGCAGCTTCGCCTTTTTACATTGATACTTTTCTATAACCTTCGCTGGTTTCGTGCATTTGTAGTAAACTCACAAATAAAGCCAATTCTTATTTTGCAAATTCAACAGTAAACCAACAAATCCTTTCAATTTCTATTTACTATTTAAATAAATGAAAAGTGATAAAGCTCATGACGTAAGCAAGTCCAGTCATATATCCCAGCATTATCAAAGGCCATTTCCAGCTTTTAGTTTCTCGTTTCACAATGGCCAACGTGCTCATACATTGCATAGCCAAAGCATAAAAAACAAGTAGCGATAGTCCGGCGGCAAGCGTATAAACTTTATCGCCATTTGGCCATTTTGCTGCCTCCATTTTTTGACGGAGCGTAGCGCTATTTTCATCCGGGCTATCGCCAACACTATAAAGAGTAGCCATAGTGCCGACAAAAACTTCGCGGGCAGCAAACGAAGTAATAAGCGCAATTCCTATTTTCCAATCATATCCTAACGGATGAATTACCGGTTCAATGCTTTTCCCCAAAATACCCGCATAAGAAGTTTGAAGCCGCTCGGTACCTTCCAGTTTTGAATATTCTTTTGCCTGCGAAGGATTTTGCTGAACAAGGGCAGCATATTTTGCGGAAACTGCATGCATCTTTTGAGGTGGCCCAAAAGTGCTCAAAATCCAGAGCAATAAGCTAATTACCATTATCACTTTTCCTGCTTCAAAAACGAAAATTTTCGCTCTTTCGATCATAGTGGTAAGAATGTTTTTCCAGCGGGGCCCACGGTACGCAGGAAGCTCCAAAATAAAAAAACTTTTTTCTTTGCTTCTGATAAAAAATTTCATCACAAATGCCGCCAGGAGCGCCATAAAAGTTCCTAAAAAATACATCAACATCATTACCATTCCCTGCAGGCTGATGAACCCAAAATACATTTTATGTGGAATAATCAACGCGATGAGCACGGTATAAACCGGAAGGCGCGCGCTGCAACTCATCAGCGGCGTGCACATAATAGTAAGCAGCCGTTCTTTTTTATTTTCTATACTTCGTGCACTCATAATAGCAGGAACCGCACAAGCAAGGCCGCTCACCATCGGCATTACACTTTTCCCATTAAGTCCCGCTTTACGCATAATTTTATCCGTAAGAAAACTGATTCTCGCCATGTAGCCGGTGTCCTCGAGGAGTGTTATTAGTCCAAATAAAATCATGATTTGTGGCACAAAAACGATGATACCACTCAAACCTGCAAGAATTCCATTAATAAAAAGATCACTAACCCAGCCCGCCGGAAGGAGAGTGCCCAACCATTTTCCGCCTTCAGCAAAAAACCATTCAATCCCATCCATCGGGTATTGTGCAATTACGAAGATGCTTTGAAACAAAATAAAAAGTACAGCAAGTAAAATTAAATATCCCCACGTACGATGTAATAAAATATCGTCCAATTTTTGGGTAAATAATGCTTTTTGCAACGGATCAGTTTCCACCACCGTTTGCTTCATCAGTATTTTTATCTTTCCATAACGCTGCAGAATTTCTTCTGCCTGTGTTTTTGTAGGATTGAATTTCGTTTCAATCTCAATATTTTCTATAGCGTTTTGGGTTTGCTCATCCAGGGCAAAATTTTCATGATTGATCAAATAATGAACAGCACGATAATTGCTTATTTCAGGAAAAATTTTTTGAATCTTCTTTATCGCATCCGGGGCGAAAGTCTGCATGTTTACAAAATCCCGGTCAGGGAAATTATCAAGGTTAGACGCTGCGTTATTTATAGCCGCTTTTAGTTGCGCAATCCCTCTGTCTTTTCTTGGATTAACGGGAATTACGAATACGCCTAATTCTCTCTCCAACCCTGCCACGTCTACTTTAATATTATTTTTGTTGGCGATATCCACCATCGTTAAAGCTATTACCAACGGCCTTTTCAGGTCAATAATCTGAGAACAAAATAACAGATTTCTTTTTAAATTGCTGGCATCTGCCACCAATACAATAATATCAGCTTTTATCTGCTCGTCCTGATCCATCAGCACTTTATACGCCACCCACTCGTCAGCCCTTTTTGGATAAAGACTGTACGTACCAGGCAGGTCAATAATTTTTGCCGAAAGAGTTTCGCTGATTTTCGATATCCCGGTTTTTTTATCTACCGTAACTCCGGGAAAATTTCCAACTTTTTGGTTTAACCCGGTCAGGGAATTGAAAATCGATGTTTTCCCACTGTTCGGATTTCCTACTAAAGCTATATTTAATTGATTTCTCAAATGATTTTAATATAATGGGCAAATGTAATAGCAGGAATTTGAAAAGCTATTACGAAATAGGGAAAGAGATAATTGGCATGAAATTTTATCATTATGTTCACTAACATATTCCCGTTAATTTTGCGCTGTAAAATTAAAGCCCTACTTATGAAATAT
This sequence comes from Ginsengibacter sp., assembly GCA_039937075.1. Lineage (GTDB taxonomy): Bacteria > Bacteroidota > Bacteroidia > Chitinophagales > Chitinophagaceae > Ginsengibacter. The sequence continues at coordinate 2,873 of JBDTHD010000151.1, forward strand.
TTTTTTCTTTTCTTAATTGTTTTGCCTGGCAGTGTGTCTGCCCAAAGATTAAAAAAATCAGATAAAGCAATTATCGAAAACCTGAAAAATGAAATCACCTATCTCGCCAGCGATAAGTTGGAAGGACGTCGAACTGGTACTAATGGCGAAAAACTGGCTTATGAATATTTAGCTACTCAATTTAAAAATGCCGGGGTGGTGCCAAAAGGCGACAACAATTCTTATATTCAAAGCTTCGAAATAAAAGAAGGAAAAGAAATTCTATCCTCCACGCGCTTTTCCATTAACGATACAGACATTGATATTAGCAAAGATTTTTTTCCTTTAGAATTTAGCGCAAATGGATCAGGAAAAGAAGATGTGTCACCGGCATTCAGGGAAAAAGGACGGCCTTGGTTTTGGGACATTAAGGAAAGCGTGGAAACAAATGGGAATAATCCTCATTTTGATTTGGAAGACGCAATAAAAAGCAAAGCTATAGAGATTGAAAAAAAAGGGGCTTCTGCTTTAATTGTTTATAATTCAGGAAATACCGATGATGAATTAAAATTTGAGCCAAAATCAAAAATTGCACCGGTAAATATTCCTGTTATTTATTTATCCAAATCAATTGCCAAAAAATATTTAAGCGACAACGCTGCCTTTTTGGGTATTAATTTTCAAATAGCCATCGGTGACAAAAAAAGAACAGGTCATAATGTAATCGGATATATTGATAACGGTGCTGCCTACACGATAATTTTAGGAGCGCATTATGATCACCTGGGCTATGGGGAAGATAACAACTCGCTCGATCCGGGCACACATGAAATCCATAACGGCGCCGACGATAATGCGAGCGGAACGGCTGCCATACTTGAATTGGCAAAGAGTTTGAAAAACTCAAAACTGAAAAAGAGCAACTATTTATTTGTGTGTTTTTCAGGGGAAGAATTGGGCTTATTGGGTTCAAAATATTTTACAGAGAATTCGCCGGTTCCACTTGATAAAGTGGATTATATGATCAACATGGACATGATTGGAAGATTAAATGATGCGACTCATTCACTCACCGTTGGTGGATTTGGAACTTCGCCGGAATGGGGTAAGATTTTGCCTCAAAAAACCAAATCACTGGAAGTGAAATTTGATTCAAGTGGTATAGGCCCGAGCGACCACACCTCGTTTTACTTGAAAGATATTCCGGTTTTATTTTTCTTTACCGGCGCTCATCCTGATTATCATAAAGCAACAGATGATGCTGATAAAATAAATTTTGTTGGCGAGTACAGGGTAATTCAATACATTGAAAATATTTTAGATAAAACCAATAACGATCAAAAAATCGCTTTTTCAAAAACGAAGGAACCGAAAATGGAAATGGCGCATTTTTCGGTGACGTTAGGTTTTATGCCTGATTATTCCTACTCCGGAAAAGGCGTAAGAGCAGATGCCATTATTGACGGAAAACCTGCTCAAAAAATTGGAATGCAGCCGGGCGATGTAATCACTAAACTAGGTGATCGCCAGGTTTTAGATATGAACAGCTATATGACGGCACTTGCTAAATTTAAAAAAGGCGACTCAACGAAAGTCACGGTAATGCGCGGGAAAGATGAAATAAATTTTGATGTAGTTTTTTAAAAAATGAAAAATGAAATTGCGTTTTGATAATGAGGCAATGCTGGAGGATTTCTTCGAAAATACACGATTGTTGGGCATTGTTGCGTCAATTGAGCAATACCGTTTTTGCTGGCATCTGAACCAATTGTTGAATTTTGATTTCAGGATTAATAATAGTTTGGAAATACATTTAAATAAAAAAACGCGTAATTATTTTTTCCCTATTTACCAGTACGGAACGCACGCTGGTACGATAATACATTATTTGTATAACAACGAGGATGATGGTGAATACCTTTTGCCGGAATTTAAACATCTTGATTTTTTGTGGCTGATGAAGGACGATATCATGAAAAATGAAGAAGTTGCTATTTTAATGAATTCTATCAGGACGATTCCCAATGTACAAATGGTGATAGAATTAACCAACGAAAAAATTAAAAATAAGCAGCATCTTGTTTTTTAAAATGCTTGGTTTTAAAAAAACCTATATTAAATAACCATAAAAATTTACAATTATGTGGGAAGAAAAAAACAACAAACTTCATAAAAAGTTTGAATTCAAAGATTTTTCAGAAGCTTTTTCATTTATGACAAGAGTGGCGCTTGCCGCTGAAAAAATCGATCATCATCCAAAATGGACCAACGAGTATAATAAGCTGGAAATGTGGCTTTCAAGTCACGACGCAGGCGATGTGGTTACAGAAAAAGATAAGAAGCTCGCAAAAATAATTGACGGGTTATAAAGGTTCGTAACGCAGGATAGAAGGAGAGCAAATAGTAAACCAACAAATTTTCGTTATTTCTAATTTTGCTGGATATAAAAGAAATCATCTGTTTACAAAAACAATTTGTTCTTCTTTTAATATGGGCATGCCTTTAAATCTAAGCACTACGTTGGCGACTGTTGCCACGTCTTTTTCACAATAGATTGAAATACGTTCCAGGTTTTTTTCTTTCCAATAAACGTCGCCAACCTGGCTTCCGTCAATATCATCTTTTGGGGATGGAACGCCCAAAACAGCGGCCAATAATTTTAAAGAAGTATAATGCTTGTAATCGCCAAACCGCCAAAGGTGCAGTGTATCCAAAACCGGAGTTTCCCAGGGTTTCATATTTTGAAAATCGATGTAAGACGGAATTTCGATATTGTTGATCAGCATTCTCCTGCATAAAAAAGGAACATCAAATTCTTTGATATTATGTCCGCAAAATATCCAGGTTTGGTTATTGTGATGAAGGTGTTTCAATGTTTCTATAAATTGGTTTAAAATTTCCGGCTCATTTTCAGAATATAGAGATTTTATCCTCAGTTTCCATTCATTATTTTCTTTTTTAAAATAACCAAAACTGATGCAAGCTACTTTTGCAAATTCCGCAAGGACAGCCGCCCGCATGGGATAAAATTCTTCGGCAGTCGTTTCAGCAGGAAGATGCCTGCTTATTTTTTCTGCCCATAATTCTTTCCAGGAATCATCTAAAAAATGAAAATGTTCTTTTTCAGAAACAGTTTCAATATCAATTAAAAATAAATTTTCCAGCGCTATTTGATGCATGCAAGTGAGGTTTGATAAATGAATGTACAAAAAAACCCGTTATGCCAACGGGTTAAACATTATTTAAAAAATGCAGGCTAAAAGGTTACTCCCACGAAGATAGTATACGCCTGGCTTTTCCACTTTTCCGAATTATCAATATCGTTGATGTTATTAAGTCCAACTTCATATCGGCCACCTATATTTACAAATGGAAGCTGCAGCCATAATCCGCCGACAGCCGAAAGATCGCCGTCCCTAAAAATATTACGCGGACTGTTCAAATTATCCACCTGTTGATTTAACAAAGTTCCAAACTGCGGCCCCAGCTGCAGTTTCACTCTTTTACTCGGCCCAACATTTATATTCAACAGCAAGGGAATTTTTAAATAATTCAGTTTGGCTTTTCGCTGGCTTCCAATTTTGAAAAGATCGTCATAAACATCCGATGCATCTGTAGAAAACTCAGACGAAGCCTGAACAAAATTTACTTCAGGTTGAAAACCAAATGTCTTTGAAAAATTAAATTGCATAAAAGCGCCCAGCAGATAATTATAATTGAATCCGTCTTTATAAGATTCTCCATTTATTTTATTAATGTTTACACCTGCCTTTGCGCCAATCCTAAAAAATTTTTCGTGCTCAGAATTAGGATCAAATTTTCTTTGTGAAAAGCCATTGAGGGAAACAAATAATAATGCGGCTAAAAAAGATTTCTTTATCATGATTTCACAGGTTTTGATTGAAAAAAAAATTGAAAATCAGAAACACAAATGTAGGAGGCATTTGTAAATAGTTTCTTAAATGAAAGCCAAATTAATTGCGCCAACGACCGGAGATCCACACCCAACCTCCACGTCTTTTTTGCCAATATCCTGAAGTAAAATGCCTTCGATTGGATGATGGTCTCATCCAGTATCCATTGTGGTACGTATACCCGTTCCCACTGCGTAACCAATATCCGCCATGCCATGTGTAATTAGGTCCAGGTGCAAGTGGCTGAACGTAATGTGGTTCGACTGGCCGCTCGCGAACTACATAGCGCGAAGAGCGGCAACTGTAAATAAAAAGAACTAAAATAATGAGAGTGCTAAAAAAAAGAAGTTTTTTCATTTTCGTGGGTTTACTTTATAGATAAGTATTTATCTGAAAAGTTTAATAAGGAAAATGATTTTTTTGGTAATAAAAATAGCGGGTACAGTAAACCAATAAATAGATGTGATTTTTATTTTCCGTATTTACAAATTGGAAGAAAAAAAAGTTCAAAAAGTGTGTAGAATATCCGACTCGAACAAGTATAACCTTTCTTATATGTATTCAAAAGTGGAGGATATCGGACTGGAACCGATATCACTTTCCCGATAGTTATCGGGACGCTCTACCAGATGAGCTAATCAAAATGTGTTCAAAAGTGGAGGATATCGGACTCGAACCGATATCACTTTCCCGATAGTTATCGGGACGCTCTACCAGATGAGCTAATCAAAATATATTCAAAAGTGGAGGATATCGGACTCGAACCGATATCACTTTCCCGATAGTTATCGGGACGCTCTACAAGATGAGCTAATCAAAATGTATTCAAAAGTGGAGGATATCGAACTCGAACCGATATCACTTTCCCGATAGTTATCGGGACGCTCTACCAGCTGAGCTAATCAAAATATATTCAAAAGTGGAGGATATCGGACTCGAACCGATCACCTCAAACATGCCATGCTTGCGCTCTACCAGATGAGCTAATCCCCCTTTATTTATTAATCTCCATTTTCCAGCCCCGCAAATATAAAGCTGAAATTTTCACTTCTGAAAAACAATTTTAATCGCCCCAAATTTCTTCCTTTCCTTCAAGCCAAAGCCTAACCAAACGATTGGAAACAGACTTGGGTCTTTCTAAAGGATAGCCTAAAGCCCTGTCCCAGCAAAGGCTTGCCAAAACACCCAATGATCTTGATACTCCAAATAGAACGGTATAAAATTCATATTCCTTCATTCCATAATGCACTAATAAAGCGCCACTGTGTGCATCAACATTTGGCCATGGATTTTTTATTTTAGCAATTGATTTTAATATGGGAGGAACCGTTTCGTAAATATTCCAAACCGTTTGTACCAATTTATCATCAGGCATGTGTTTTTTGCCAAACTCCATTTGTGCTTCAAAGCGTGGATCAGTTTTTCTTAATACCGCATGTCCGTAACCCGGAACTACTTTTCCTTCTTTGAGCGTTTTTTTCACGTAAACTTCTATCTGCTTTTTTGTAGGCAAATCACTTCCGATTTCTTTCTGCATTTCAAAAATCCATTTTATAACTTCCTGGTTAGCCAAACCATGCAATGGGCCTGCCAAACCGTTCATCCCTGCTGCAAAAGAAAGATATGGATCGCTTAAAGCCGAGCCAACCAAATGAGTAGTATGAGCAGAAACATTTCCGCCTTCATGATCTGAATGGATGGTCATATAAAGACGCATTAATTCATGAAAGCCTTCATCTTCAAAACCTAACATGTGCGCAAAGTTACCGGCCCAATCTAATAAACCATTGGGCTGAATGTGTTTTCCATTTTTATATTTTCGGCGATAAATATAGGCTGCGATACGCGGAAGGCGGGCAATCAAATCCATAGCATCATCAAAGGTAGCAGCCCAATAATCTTTTTTGCTAAGCCCTTCTGCATATTTTTCGGCAAACTGACTTTGCGTTTGAAGCGCCATAATCCCCACGACAAACTGCGTCATTGGGTGAGCAGTTTCCGGTATAGATTCAATGGCATCAAAAACATAATTAGGCACATGGCTTCGGCGTTGCCAAACGTTGCTCATATTCTGAACATCTGCTTCTGAAGGCAATTCTCCTAAAAGCATTAAATAAAATATTCCTTCCGGTAAGGGTTCATTTCCTCCTTCGGCTTTTGGAAGTTTTTTTTGTAATTCAGGTATCGAATATCCCCGGAAACGAATTCCATCCTGCGCATCAAGAAGAGAAGTCTCGGTTACAAGCCCTGTTATGCCACGCATTCCCTGGTAGATTTGCGATAATTTTACCTCACCAATAACCCTGTCGCCATAGTTTTTTACAATGTCTTTTACTTCCGCAGAAACGATATCCGCTTTTGCTCTGAATTTGTCTTTTATTGCTCCCATAAATTAAAATTGTTGATATAATGATTCATCTTTTTTAAAAAATCAAACTGCGATAAAGTTAATGCCCGGTGAGGTTTCTAACAAAAGAAATATTGTAACGGCCACCGATGACCGACAACCGGCCACAGACAATCGTTGTTGGACTTATGAAGATGCTCTTCGATATAAAATCCATGCAAGAGCTCCGAATACTACATTGGGCAACCATGCAGCAATTATCGGATTAAAATTTCCCTTTAACGCAAACACAGAAGCAAATCTTCCAACCAAAATATAAAGTATACAAATTAAAAATCCCAAAGCCAGGTGAAAGCCGCTTCCTCCTCTAATCTTCTTCGAAGCAACGCAGCCGCCTATTATAGTTAAAATAAAAACGGAAACCGGCACTGCATTCCGGTTATTTTTTTCCAGTAACAAAGAGTTTACATCACCTGAGCCGCGGATTTTTTCCAATGCAATAAACTGGTTTAATTCCGGCGTAGTCATTTTATCTTTCATATATTCATCACGCTGCAGATCGCGTGGTTTGAAATTAAAATTCATGTGCATCATCGGTGTATCTTTTACATTTTGATGCAGACCATTTATCGTTCGAACCACTACATTACTAAGCTTCCATTTTTTTACCGACGTATCCCATTTAATTGACATGGCGCGTAAATTATAGATTAGATTGGTCTTATTAAATCTTTGTATAAAAAAATTGCTGCCGGATTTACTGGTTGTATCATAATAACGGATACCCGCATACGAAAATGAATCCAACTTAAAATATTTGTTGGTGATGGTAGAAGTATTTACATAGCCGCCATAATTATAATCAATATACTGGGCATTAAAATTCGCCCATTTTTCGTTTGCGGGAGGCAGCACATATTGATTACACCACCATAAAAAAGCAGTAAATAAAAAACCACCAACAATATAAGGGCGAAGAAATCTCCCGAAACTAATCCCCGTACTTAACATGGCAATAATCTCAGACCGGTTGGCCAACCCGGACGTAAAAAATATTACCGATATAAAAATAAAAAGTGGGAAAAGCATTGCGTCGATACGCGGAAGAAAACCAAAATAATATTGAGTAATAATTTGTTTAGCCGTGAGCCCTGTTTTGGCAAAATCATCGGTCTTTTCACTAAGGTCAACAATTACCACAATAACCGTAAGCGCGATAAGGCAAAAGAAAAACGTAACGAAAAATTTCTTAATGATATACCAGTCTAATATTTTCATGCGCGCTAAAAGTGAATAAATTTTGTTGCCAAAAGTAAATTAAAAAAGAAGAGGAATTTTCTTCCGTATAAAATGCAGATAGTTTTGTGATTTTTTTTAAAAACCAGTAAACGAAGTTATTTTGAAGATTCTTATTTTAATTTAAACACTAAGACTTCAAGAACAGTTTTCGTTGTGCAAAATCATAGTAGACGGACTAATATTTAAAATTCCTGTTTCAGTAAACTACTTTTTTCGTGATTTAGGTGCAACCAGCAAATATGAATCTTCAATAAAATCTTTTAATTGTGAATTATTTAAAGCGCCATCAATAATTATGGTGTTCCAATGCTTTTTATTCATGTGATAGCCGGGCAAAATGCATGAATATTGCTCGCGTAATTCGATTGCTTTTTCAGGGTTGCATTTTACATTAAACTGCAACGGGCTTGACGATAAAGAAACCAAAAGGAATATTTTATTATTGGTTTTAAAGACAAGCGTATCCTCTCCGAACGGAAAACTTTCTTCAACACTTTTTAAGGTTAAAATATAATCTCTTAATTCTTCGATATTCATCTGAAAAGGCTTTTAGAAAATATTTTCTATTTACTTTTTTCGGGTAATAGGATTCCTGTAACCACATTTTTTGTAGCCAATAATAATTTTGCTGCTTCCTGGATATCTTTTGGTGTCAAAGCATCCACATATTTATCATAATTGATAAAATAATCCGGATTATCACCTGGAAAATAAAAATCCTGAAGCTCAGGAAGCCAGATGCTGTTCTCCTTTATATCTATTTTATGCTGTTCTTTCCATTGCTTCTTTACTTTATCCAGGTTTTCTTTGGAAGGACCGTTTTTAATAATGCTCTCAAATTCTGAATTAGCCGCTATTAAAAGCGTATCTACTTTTTCCGGGCCGGTAGGCAGCGTCAGGAAAAACACATAATGGGAATAGGGAATTTTTTCAAATTGAACCTGTGTTCCGCCACCATAAATCGCTTTCAATTTTTCCCGTAGCTCTTCATCAATGCGTATATTCAGTACCTGGCTTACTGCTGCTGCTTTTAAATTTAGTTCTTCTGAATAAGGAACGTCTCCGCTGTAAATGCGAAATATTAATGCTTTGGGTTCTTTTCCTTTATAAATATTTACATCCACTTTTCCTTTTGCAATCCGCAATTTGTTATCAGTATAATTAAATTTCTTTGATGTGGCTGGCAGACTGGCGATGTATTTTTCTAACAGAGGTTTCAATGAATCTTCTGTGATACTTCCAGTAAAAGTAAAATGCATTTGATTTTCGTCGCCAAAATTTTCTTTGTACAGCTGCATAATTCTGTCAAGGTTTAATTTGTCAAAATATTCAGGTTTCGGCACAGCGATTGGCGCCAGCGGGTTATTTTGATACATCGCTTTAAATAAAGTATCAACAAAAACTGCCTGGGGATTTGCGCTTAGGTAAGTAAGCTGCGCTTTATTTTTTTGAATAAAAGATCTAAACAAACTGGTATCAACACGCGGCGAAGTAGCATACAAATAAACCAATTGCATCATTGAAGCTGCATCTTTTAAAGAGCTGCTTCCGCTGAATCCTTCTGCCACCTGCGAAAAAGTAGGCTGGACATTTACCGTTTTACCACTGAGTGCTTTGCTTAAATCAAGTGGTGAAAAATTTCCGACACCCATGCTGCTGATTACCGAAATCATATATTCTGCATTGTATTTATCAGCAACGCTATAGTTATTTTTTCCACCTGGCCTGACGGCGCTCATTAAGAGTTGGTCGTTTTTAAAATCGGTATGTTTAAAAGTCACAGTAACTCCATTGCTTAAAGTATAATCAGTCGTTCCCAAAAGCGAATTCTTTTTGGAGCTAACAATTTTTCCAGCCTTCGGCATTTCTGTTAATAATGAAGTTTGTACCGTTTTTTCTTCATAAGGTTTTAAATCCATTTTTTGCACTTCATCATTTACGGCAAGAATTTGCTCATCGGTTGGCAAGCTGCTGCTGTCTTTAGTTTCAGGGCCAGAAAGCGCAATAAATTGATTCGGATTCTGATTTAGTTTATTCGCGATAGCCGTCACTTCTTCCACGGTTATTTGAGGCAATAATTCTTTATAATATTTCAGTTCATTGGTAATTCCGGGAATAGGTTCTTGTGTCAAAAAATTATCAATATAGTTTTGCGCGTAGTTTGCAGATTCTGTTTTGTCTTTTTCATTAAAAGTGCGCTCAATATAATTGAGGATATCAGCCTTTGATCTTTCTAATTCGGCTTTGGTAAAACCAAACTTTTTTACTCTTTCCAATTCTTCTTCAAAAGCTTTCAACCCGGTAAGGCTGTCGCTGTTGCCGGTGTTGATATAACCTTCAAACGATTCATAGCCGCGTGCTTCAGAATTAAAACCTGACGCAGCGTAAACAAATGGTGGATTTTCTTTTTGAGTCAATTCGCGCAGCCGCTGGTTCAAAAGATCAGAAAAAATATCTTTTACGATTTCATTTTTAAAATCGCCAATAGTTACAATCGGCTTTATTTTTTCGGGAGAATAATACACACGGTACACATAACCTGTAGCCTCTTTATCTGTTATTACTTCAGCAACATTCTTTTTATAAGAAGGCATTTCCGGATGTATTCTTGGCCTTTCGTTAGCCGGGTTTTTATTGGGACCAAAATATTTTTTAATCAATTCCTCTGCTTTGGAAGGATCAATATCGCCTACCACAATCACCGCCATCAAATTGGGCCGGTACCAATCTTTATAAAAACTTCTAAGCGCAGAATACGGCGCATTTTTTACAATGCTGTCAATGCCTATTGGCAAACGGTGCGCATATAAAGAACCCTGGTACAATAATGGATAAATCTTTCTATTAATCCTGTCCTGCGCGCCTTTTCCCAAACGGCTTTCTTCCAAAACAACCGGACGTTCATCATCAATATCTTCATTTTTGTCAGTAACATTGTGAGCCCAATCTTCTAAAATCTGGAATCCTTTGTCAACGTTTGAAGGTTTATCTGTAGGAATGGGAAGTATATAAACAGTTTCATCAAACCCTGTATAAGCATTGAGGTCGTTGCCAAATCCCACGCCGATATTTTGAAGAAAAGAAATGATATCGTTCTTTTGAAAATGAGTAGTACCGTTAAAAGCCATGTGTTCGCTTAGGTGCGCAAGCCCTTGCTGGTTGTCGTTTTCAAGAATAGAGCCTGCATTTACTACCAGGCGCAATTCTACTTTTTGATCCGGCTTTTTATTTTGGCGGATGTAATAAGTTAGCCCGTTACTGAGTTTGCCAATTTTCACATGCGGATCGATTGGTAAAGTATCATTTAAATTTTGCTGCGCGAAAAGCGAAGATGAAATGAATAGAAAAATAAGTGTAAGAAACTTCATGATTTTTGTATAAGTGAATTGAACAAATATAAATTTTTAAAACAAAATCAAAATCTGCATTTTTTCTTTGTTTACTATTAGAAAAAATATTGACTGTTGATAACGGCTAAATTATTGACACTCAATAAATTTTTAATTGGTCAACTCGGGCTGAGTATTTAATTTTTTACGTTCGCCAATTTGTTGACGCCACATCGCATAGTACAAGCCCTTGGAAGCAAGTAATTCCTGGTGGCTTCCTGTTTCGATGATATCTCCTTGCTCCAACACATATATTTTATCGGCATGCATAATAGTGCTAAGCCGATGAGCAATTAAAATAGTAATCTGTTCTTTTTTGGAGGATACATCTTTAATAGTATTCGTAATTTCTTCTTCGGTTAATGAATCAAGAGAAGAAGTGGCTTCATCGAAAATTAATAAATGCGGATTGCGAAGCAACGCTCTTGCAATTGATAATCGTTGCTTTTCACCACCGGAAACTTTTACGCCGCCTTCTCCTATTAAAGTGTCGAGCTCATTATCGGCGCGGGCTAACAATGTATTGCAGGATGCTTTTTTTAGCACGTCAAAAATTTCATCGTCTGTTGCAGATGGGTTTACGAAACGTAAATTCTCACGTATGGTGCCCGCAAACAGTTGTGTATCCTGGGTTACGAACCCAATCTGTTTTCTCAATTCATCGAAATCAATTGCTGCCCTGTTTATTTTATTGTATAAAATTTCTCCCTTTTGAGGAATATATAAACCGACCAAAAGTTTAACCAATGTGGTTTTGCCCGAACCGGATGGGCCAACAAATGCAATCGTTTCTCCTTTTTTTACTTTAAAATTTATATCCAGCAAAGCAGGCTGTTGAGCTGATTTATGTTTGAATGAAACATTAATGAATTCAAGTTCTTCTATCTTTTTTATTGTTTCGGGCTTAGCAGGTTTTATTTCGGGCTCTTTAGACATCAGGTCATTAAAATTACCTAAAGACGCTTCCGCTTCGCGGTAAGAAATAATAATATTCCCGATTTCCTGCATAGGACCAAAAAGAAAAAATCCATAAAAAGTTAATGATAGGTATTGACCTGGAGAAATCTCATTCCTGAATATCAGCCACAACAAAGTAAATGTAATCAACTGTTGCAAAAAATTGACCATCGTTCCCTGGATGAAACTTAGGGTTCGAATGCTTTTTACTTTGCGTAATTCAAGTTTTAATATTTTGAAAGTATTATTATTGAGCCGGGTAACTTCCTGGTCTGTTAGGCCAAGGCTTTTTACCAATTCGATATTTCTTAAAGATTCCGTGGTGGTTCCGGCCAAAGCGTTGGTTTCTGTAACAATCGTTTTTTGAATAATTTTTATTTTTTTACTCAGCAAACTGGTAACGATTGCGATCGCCAAAATACCAATAACATAGACCGGCATTATCATCCAATTAAGTCGGAAAGCATAAATAGAAATAAATACAATGCTTACGATAATGACGAAAAAAACATTGATAAAATTGGTTATAAATTTTTCTGTATCGGCTCTTACTTTGGTTAATATGGATAAAGTTTCGCCACTACTCTGGTCTTCGAAATCCTGGTAAGGTAAGCGCATGCTATGTTTCAGGCCATCTGTAAAAATAGTAGCACCAAATTTTTGAATTAGTACATTTCCGAAATAATCCTGGAACGCTTTGGCAATCCGGCTTACCATCGCCGTGCCTACTAATAACAAAAGAAAAAATAATAACCCGTGATACTGGCCCTGGCCGAAAAAAAACTGGTGTTGTGTCCTTGGTGTTTTATCTGGAAAAACATGGGGATGATTGGCAAACAAATCAAGAATTCGCCCTGCAATCCACGGAGAAAAGAGGGAAAAAACCTGGTTCATCGTCGCCAAAAAAAGCGCCAACGCCATCAGCCATTTATAAGGTTTTAAATATGACAACAAAATTTTCATCGGGCAAATTTAGAAGGAAAAAAATAATAACAGCAAACTGCCGATATTAAAGATTTCCGGAGGTAACCTACTTGCAAATTTTGTAACTTTGTTATACTACTAAATTGAGTTGTATGTTATATGGACAAATTAGCATTGACCCTGAAATTATGAGCGGCACACCTGTATTTGCCGGAACACGAGTGCCTGTTCAGAATCTTTTCGACTATATTGAAGGAGGTGAAGATTTGAATGAATTTCTTGATGACTTTCCTTCAGTAACTAAAGAATCTGCACTTTCCGTTTTGGAAATGGCTAAAAATACCTTAACAACTGAAAAGAGTTTACATGAAAATTTTGCCTGATGAAAGTGTTCCACGGAAGCTGAAATACGATTTTGGTGAAAAACATGAAGTCAGGACAGTAAGGGATCAAGGTTGGCTGGGGCAGAAAAATGGGAATTTGATAAAACTAATTATTGAACAAAATTTTGAATTATTTGTAACAGTTGACCGCAACCTTCAGTATCAACAGAATTTAAAAAATTTACCTTTGATTATATCGGTGTTTTGTGCATTTGATAATAGGCGTGAAACTTTAGCCTTACTTATTCCTAAATTATTTGACAAGATTACACAAGAAAATCTTCAAGGTGTGATTGAAATTTATTGATTATCCCTGCAAGTTGCTTTCTATTAAAACAAAAATTTAAATAAAACTTTTCCTGCCTGTTTAAAACGTTTTAGCTTTACAATTTTATAAAGAAGAATATTATTATGGAAGATAGGTTGAAAGAATTATCTCAACAATTAGAAGGGCAATTATATACAGATGACACGATGCGAATGTTGTATGCAACAGATGCTTCCGCTTACCAGGAAAAGCCTTTGGCGGTGGCAATTCCCCAATCGGTTGATGATCTCAAAAAATTAATTGCATTCGCTAATATTAATCATACTTCATTAATTCCAAGAGCAGCAGGCACTTCTCTTGCCGGCCAGGTAGTGGGGAATGGAATTGTTGTGGATGTTTCTAAAAATTTTACAAAAATTATTGAGGTAAATGAAAAGGAACATTGGGTGCGTGTTCAGCCTGGCGTAATCAGGGACGAACTAAACATGGGTTTAAATCCTTATGGTTTGTACTTCGGCCCTGAAACTTCTACTGCCAACCGTGCGATGATGGGTGGCATGGTGGGTAATAATTCCTGTGGTTCTAATTCAATTGTTTATAGAAGTACGAGAGAACATTTATTGGAAGTAAATGTGTTGCTCAGCGATGGAAGTGAAACAGTATTTAAATCAGTAACCATTGATGAATTTCATGAAAAATGTGAAGGTGATAATTTAGAGGCATCGATTTATAAAAATGTAAGAAGCCTGTTAAGCAATTATGACAACCAGCAGGAAATAAGAAACCAGTTTCCGAAGAAAAGTGTGGAGAGAAGAAATACAGGTTATGCCTTAGACATTTTATTAGACAGTGCGCCTTTTGTGGCTGGAGAAGAAGATTTTAATTTTTGCAAATTGATCGCCGGCTCCGAAGGGACATTGGCATTTATCACTGAAATAAAATTAAATGTGGTGCCGCTTCCGCCAAAAGAAACCGGGCTGCTGTGTGTCCATTTTAACACTATCGATGATGCTTTGCGTGCAAACTTAATCGCTTTAAAACACAAGCCCCGCGCCAGCGAATTAATTGATCATTACATTTTAGAATGCACCAAAGAAAATATTGAGCAAAGTAAAAACCGATTTTTTGTAAAGGGCGATCCGGAAGCCGTTTTGGTAATAGAATTTTCTGCGTCTACGCATGAGGGTATTGTGGAGATTGCAAATGAATGTGAAAAGGAAATGCGTGAAGCGGGTTTAGGTTATCATTTCCCTTTATTATTTGGTGATGATACCAAAAAGATATGGTCGCTCCGCAAAGCGGGATTGGGCTTACTGGGAAATATGCCTGGCGATGAAAAAGCAGTCCCTGTAATTGAAGATACTGCTGTTGATACGAATGATCTTCCTGCCTATATTGAAGACTTCAATAAAATTCTGAAGAAATATGGCTTGTATTCTGTTCATTATGCGCATGCTGGTTCGGGTGAATTACATCTTCGTCCGATCATTAATTTAAAAACAGAGGAAGGCAACCGGCTTTTCAGGATCATCGCACAGGAAATTGCGGGGTTGGTAAAAAAATATCAAGGCTCATTAAGCGGGGAACATGGCGATGGCCGGCTTCGTGGCGAATTTATTAAGCAAATGGTGGGTGAAAAAAACTATGAATTATTTAAAAGCATTAAACATGCATGGGATCCGGATAATATTTTTAATCCGAATAAAATAGTGGATACGCCTCCGATGAATACGATGTTGCGGTATACGCCTGGTCAAAAAATGCCGGAGTTTAAGACCGTATTTCGTTTTCATAACCAGGATATTTTGCAACACGCTGAACAGTGCAATGGTACAGGTGAATGTCGCAAAACACATTTGTCAGGCGGTACTATGTGCCCGTCATATATGGCGACAAAAAATGAAAAAGATACAACGCGTGCGCGGGCTAATATTCTGAGAGAATTTCTTACAAGTTCAACTAAAATGAATCGGTTCGACCACAAGGAAATTTATGAAGTAATGGATTTGTGCCTTAGCTGCAAAGGTTGCAAATCGGAATGTCCTTCAAGTGTAGATGTGGCTAAACTAAAGGCGGAGTTTCTTCAACAATATTACGATACCAACGGAGTACCTTTTCGCTCCAAGCTGATCGCTAATTTTAATAGATCAGCTAAGTTGGGATCTATAGCACCGGGCGTTTATAATTGGATGATGACCACTCCTGCTATTAGTAATATTATTAAACGCTTTTCAGGATTTGCAGTGAAACGTTCGATGCCAACATTATATAAAACCAGTTTGAGGAAATGGTTTGATAAACGAAAAAAGAATACTAACGGTGATGGACAACCGAAAAATAAAAAAGTCTATTTGTTCTGCGATGAATTTACCAATTATAATGATACTGAAATAGGGATTAAAGCCATTCTTCTTTTAGAAAAACTCGGGTATGAAGTTTTGATGCCAAAACATGAAGAAAGTGGAAGAGCATGGATGTCGAAAGGTTTGCTGAGAAAGGCAAAAGAAATTGCACGTAAAAACGTAGCTATATTCAGTAAAATTGTAACCTCGGAAACCCCTTTGATTGGCATAGAGCCAAGCGCCATACTTACTTTTAGAGATGAGTATATTGATTTGGCCGATGAAGAAAACCTTGCTACGGCTAAAGCTTTGTCAAAAAATGTTTTTATAATAGATGAATTTATAGGACGCGAAATAGAAAGGGGAAATATCAAAAAAAGTTCGTTTACTACAGAAAAACGCCACATCAAACTCCAGGGACATTGCCATCAAAAATCCTTGTCTTCTACGGGACCTTCTCTAAAAATGATGTCTTTACCAGAGAACTATTCGGCGGAAGAGATTCGCTCCGGATGCTGTGGGATGGCAGGCTCTTTTGGTTTTGAAAAAGAACATTATGACCTATCAATGCAAATCGGTGAATTGGTTTTGTTTCCTACGATACGCAGCACTGATGCGGATGTGATTATCGCTGCTACGGGTACAAGCTGCCGCCACCAGGTAAAAGATGGAACTGGTGCGAAGGCGTTGCATCCGGTGGAGGTGTTATATGATGCGCTGCTATAAATTAAATTAATTTAAGCTCGCGATTAACATCATGAAATCTACCAGTAAACCGACAAATAGATAAAGATTTTTGTTTTCAACCTGCCCATCCTTCCCGGTCCAAACTCCTGTATTGAATGGCTTCTGCAAGATGTTCGGGTTTTATCTCATCGCTTCCGTCAAGGTCTGCAATTGTGCGGCTCACTTTTAAAATGCGATCATAAGCGCGGGCGGAAAGGTTTAATCTTTCCATTGCGATTTTTAAAAGATTAGAGCCTACTTGTGAAATCACACAAATTTCTTTTAGCATTTTACTGCTCATTTGCGCGTTGCAATACACACCGGGATTGTCCTTGTACCTTTCCGCCTGCTTGTCCCGGGCAATAATTACGCGTTCGCGGATGCTTTCACTTTTTTCATAATTTTTTGTAGAGGATAATTCATTGAAAGCAACCGGCGTTACTTCTACATGAAGATCAATTCTGTCTAACAAAGGGCCAGAAATTTTATTCAAATATTTTTGAACTGCACCCGGTGGGCACGTACATTCTTTTTCAGGATGATTGTAATATCCGCACGGGCAGGGATTCATAGAAGCAATCAACATAAAGCTGGAAGGAAAATCGAGTGCTATTTTTGCGCGCGAGATTGTAACCTTTCGCTCTTCCATCGGCTGGCGCATTACTTCTAAAACGGTTCTTTTAAATTCCGGTAATTCATCCAGAAACAAAACACCATTGTGCGCTAATGAAATTTCTCCCGGCTGTGGTATTCCTCCGCCGCCCACCAGTGCCACATCAGAAATAGTATGGTGCGGCGAACGAAATGGACGTTTGGAAATCAAAGTTGCGTTTTCCGGAAGTTTGCCTGCCACGCTGTGAATCTTTGTAGTCTCCAAAGCTTCCTGCAAACTAAGTGGAGGAAGAATCGTTGGCAAACGCTTGGCCAGCATGGTTTTCCCCGCTCCCGGAGGACCGATCAAAATAGCATTGTGGCCTCCAGCCGCTGCAATTTCCAACGCACGTTTTATATTTTCCTGTCCTTTTACATCACAAAAATCAATTTCAAAATCACTTTGTGCATTCGCAAATTCTTCGCGGGTATTTACTGTTGTTGGCTGAATAGAATTTTCATCTATAAAGAAGTCAATTACTTCACTGATATGACCAACGCCATAAACGTTTAATTTGTTGACCATTGCTGCTTCACGTGCATTTTCCTTTGGAAGAATTAATCCTTTAAATTCTTCTTTTCTTGCCTGGATAGCAATGGGTAAAGCGCCTTTTATTGGTCGGATAGTTCCATCCAAACTTAACTCGCCCATAATTACATAATCAGTAAGTTTTTCAGAATTTTCTAATTGTTCACTTGCGCCTAAAGTTGCCATAGCTATCGGCAAATCGAAAGCAGTACCGCTTTTTCGAATGTCAGCAGGAGCAAGGTTTACGACAACTTTTGTACGCGGAAAATGATAACCGTTTGCCTTGATGGCGCTTTCCATTCGCTCCAGGCTTTCTTTTACTGCGTTATCTGCGAGGCCTACAATAGATGTAAATTTTCCGGAGCTCACATTTACTTCAACAGTAATCGTAATTGCTTCCACTCCATAAACAGCGCTACCGAAAGTTTTGACTAACATAAAATTATTTAAGAAATCACTGCTCAGAATTTACTTTACCAGCATTTCATTTATTTTACTTTTAAGTTGTTTGATTGTTTCAATGTCTAATTTACCTATATAATCAGAAATTCTACTCTTATCAATTGCCCTGATTTGGTCAAGAGCTACCATACTAAATTTATTATTTAATAGAATTTTTTGACGGAATGGAATAACATTTATTGTACTCGTAACCGGAGCAACCAAAATAGTTTTAAGGTAAAGATTTATTTCATTGGGCGAAATAATTACACAGGGTCTTGTTTTCCGAATTTCTCCTCCTACAGTCGGGTCAAGATTAATCCAATAAATTTCATATTGATTTAATTCCATTCTTCGAAAGTTTCGTCATCAAAAACATCCGGAATCAGGAGTGCATCGCCTCCATTTTTTGCCATTTTTTTGCAAACTTCGGCCCAGCCTTTTCGTGGAATTTCGTTTGATCTTTTTAAAAGAATATTATCATCGTTTATCTCCAGGGTTATTTCTTCTTCTTCTTCGCCATCAATTATTTTTAAATATTTTTTGGGTATTACTATTCCTTTGGAATTTCCTATTTTTCTTAATTTTATTTTAAGTGTTTCCATGCGACTTATTTCATGTAAGATAACAAAAGGTTATAACAAATTATAACTTTTTATCAAAATTACAAACCATCCAATAAATCAATCACTTTTTCTCTTTTTAAAATTAAATACCCAAGCCGATCGTTACTTACGCCTTGTTTTAATTTATAATTAAAAATGAGACTTTCATCCGTAACTTCTGTTTCAAAATATTTAAAATCAATATTAGTATGGCTTTTTAAATTTTCGCTTATTTCATAAAGATGCGTGGATAAAATAAATAGCGAACGTTTTATTTTGATGAGACCCTCAACCACAACAGTACTGCATTTCATCGCATCTTCCACATTAGTTCCTTTAAATAATTCATCAATCAAAATCAACCATTTCCTTCTGTCATTTACTTTGATGATGGTATTTTTAACGCGTTGCACTTCGTTATAAAAAAAACTTTCACCTTTTGAAATATTATCGACTACGTTAATGTTACTAAGTAAGCCGTCGAAAAGAGAAAGTCGCATCGATGCAGCAGGAACACCGATGCCGATGTGCGCCAGAAAAACCGCGCTGCCTACTGCTTTTATAAAAGTACTTTTGCCCGCCATGTTAGCGCCGGTCAAAAAAATAAAATTATTTTCCCGGTTTAATTCTACATCATAGGCCACTGGCTCTTTTAATAAAATATGATATAATTGCTGTGCATCCAACATTGGCTCTTCTGAAGAAATAAAAACAGGAAATGACAATTTATATTCCTCTACGGCCGTTGCCATTCCGTACCAGGCGTCTAATTGAGAATAAATATCAATCAGTTCAAAAAAATATTGCTTGTAATGATAGCGGATATAATAACCAAACGAAAGCATTTCAGTTCTGGAAAGATCTTCTGCTTTTTCATTGTCAAAAACAACCTGGAACTGGGACCTTAATATCAAAACTTCCGTCTTTTCTAAAAGCCTTTTTAAATTCGACGGCGCGTTATCGTTCAAAAAAACGGAGACAATTTGTTTCATTCCTTTTATAAAATCGAAGGCGTGGCCAATGGAATATTTTATCAGCGAAAAATCAGGGCCATGCAAGAATTTATATAGCGTAGCGGTTATGGGAGTGGGTCTTGAAGGGGGATCGTCTATCGAACTTTCGTAAAACTTGTAAATCATCAACACGGTGCCATTGCTTACTGAAAGTGGCCATTGCGCCTGATTTTCAAGAATTATTTTTAGGGTTTCCTGTACATTTTTTATCGAATCAATATCGCTTAGTGAATGATTAAATAGGTATCGGAGTTTTTCGCGGCCTCCTGTTGTCCGGGTGAGATTTAATTTATTAAAAACAGAAAATTCATCTTCGCTATTAAAAATAGAGAGGTCATTTAGCGTGGTTTTATCTGTTTCCATCTTTGGTCTTTTATAAAAAAATAAATTCTGTAGAATAGAAATCTTACTTATTTCTTGCTTTACTGCAAATACCTGTCAGGCGTGGAATAACAACCGTTGCCCCTTATTAGATTCATCAAACGTAGAATTTCCATAAACACAGTTCCCATTTACAAAAGTATTTATGATAGCCGCGGGGAAAGTAGTTCCCTCCAAAGGGCTCCATCCGCATTTGTATAAAAGATTTTCTTTTTTTACAGAAGTAGATTCGCTCAAATCCACAATGGCTAAATCTGCAAAATAGCCTTCCCGGATATATCCACGTTCTTTTATATTAAAACAATCGGCCACAGCATGGCTCATTTTTTCTGCGATTTTTTCCAAAGAAATTTTTCCATTTTTATAATAAGATAACATTAATAAAAGCGGATGTTGAACCAATGGCAAACCGGCGCGCGCGTTTTCATAAGGTCCTTGTTTTTCTTCTAAAGTATGTGGCGCATGGTCTGTAGCAATTACATCCAAACGGTTGTCCAGTAAGCCTTTCCAAAGTGCTTCTTTATTTTTTGATTCTTTAATTGCAGGATTACATTTTATCAGATAACCAAGGTTTTCATAATCATCAGCCGTAAAATGAAGATGATGCACACACACTTCTGCCGTGATTCTCTTTTCTTTTAGAGGAATTTTATTGGTAAAAAGTTCCAATTCTTTTTCTGTGGTGATGTGCAGAATATGTAAACGACTATTGTATTTTTTGGCGAGCGAGGCCGCGAAAGATGAGGAAGCGAAGCATGCATTTTCGTCCCTTATAATAGGGTGATCAGAAGGAGAAAGAACCGGCTTGATGCTCTTTAGATTTTTGTAATTTTCTTTTATAATTTTTTCGTCTTCGCAATGCGTAGCAATTAGCAATTCGCTTCCACTGAAAATTCTATGTAACGCGGGTTCGCTGTCGACGAGCATATTTCCTGTACTGGAACCCATGAAGATTTTTACACCGCAAACGTCGTTTTTCCTTTTATTCATTTTTAAAACTTCTTCAGCGTTGGTATTGCTGACGCCCATAAAAAAAGAATAATTGGCTAAAGAATTATGCTTTGCAGTATTGTATTTGGCTTCTAATAGTTCCCCCGTAAGTGCGTTGGGAATGGTGTTGGGCATTTCCATAAATGAAGTAACGCCCCCAGCCACGGCAGCTTTGCTTTCGGTGTAAATTGTAGCTTTATGCGTTAAACCCGGCTCGCGAAAATGAACCTGGTCGTCAATAACGCCGGGGAATAAATGTTTTCCTTCGCCATTAATTTCAGTAACTTTTTCTTTTACGTCAATTTGATTTTCAATTTTTTCTATCCGTCCATTTTTTAAATACACATCTTTTTGAGAAATATTATTTTCATTTACAACGGATATATTTTTTAAAAGATAATTTTGCATATCTTGAAATTAATTAATTAATAATAACTCTATGCAAAATATAAAAAGAGTACTAACACTCCTGGTATTTTTTTATCCAATTTTCATTTTTGCCCAAACAACCTATATTCCTGAAGGGTCAAAAGCTTATGACATTATGGACAGGCTCGAAATAAAAAACGGTGCCACCAATGACCTTAATTTTTCCACTTTAAAACCATACAGCCGCAGGTCTGT
Source organism: Ginsengibacter sp. (assembly GCA_039937075.1). Taxonomy (GTDB): domain Bacteria; phylum Bacteroidota; class Bacteroidia; order Chitinophagales; family Chitinophagaceae; genus Ginsengibacter. The sequence continues at coordinate 24,635 of JBDTHD010000151.1, forward strand.
CGTTCAGGAAGCTGAATATATTGACAGCATGAACGAGGAAGCTTTATCAAAAATTAGTTTAACTAAAATTGATAAATACAATTTGCATTCTGTTTTGATGGATAACTCTGAATGGGTAAGCGGTTCAAAAGAGAGCTTTTTGAGTAAAAAGCCGGTTTTAAAATCATTTTATACTACCAAACCCAATTTGTTGGAAGTAAATGCCAAAGATCTTTTCCTGGTGGTAAATCCCGTTATAAATTTCCAGGCAGGCGGAGAATCAGGCAACAATCAAGGTCTTTTTATTAATAAACGAGGGGTTACTGCCCGCGGAAGAATTGCTAACAAAATAGGATTTTCGAGTACCATTTCTGAAAATCAGGAAAGGGGCCCAACATTTTTTGAAAACAGGGTAAATGAATATCATGCAGTTCCGGGAATGGGCTTTTATAAAAATTTTAAAAAAAATGCTTTTGATTATTTCGATGCGAGGGGTTATGTAACTTTTAATGTTACAAAGTATATAGATGTTCAATTTGGGTACGATAAAAATTT
>JBDTHD010000152.1:0-4631 GCA_039937075.1 Ginsengibacter sp.
AGTTCCGGATCGTTGCTAATATCTGAATAACTATACAGTTGGAAATAACTTCCATAAGAAGGAAGTGGTTTAAATTGAGTCGCTTTCATAAGGTTTTTAAAATAATCCCTTTTTGCCTGGAAGAAAGCGCCCAATTTGAGGAATTCATCTTTATTTTCAAGAAAAGCAGCAAATGCGTATTGTATGGGAGTATTAGCGCAAAAACAATTGTATTGGTGTATTTTCAAAAACTCCTTCATTAACCAATCTGGCGCAATACAATATCCGGTTTTCCATCCGGTGCAATGAAAAACTTTGCCAAAAGAAAAAACACAAAAGCTACGCTCAAATAAATCGGGATATTTTAAAATGCTTTCATGTTGCATTCCATCGAAAACGATATGTTCATACACTTCATCGCTTAATATTAAAATTTCGGTTCCGTCGACAATCTCTCTTAGTTGTTGAATATCACTTTTATCTAATAACCTCCCAGTCGGATTGTTGGGCGAATTAAGCATTATTAATTTTGTGGCGGGATTTATTTTTTCTCTTACCACATTCCAATCAATTTTATATTCCGGATATTCTAATTGAATTAAAATAGGTATGGCTCCGTTCACCAAAATATTGGGAACATAACTATCGTAAGCGGGTTCAAAGACAATTACTTCATCGCCGGGTTTTAAAACAGTAGTAAGAGCGGTATAAATTCCGTAAGTAGCACCTGGCGTAATTACGATTTCTGTTGAAGGATTAATTTCGCTATTATACAGTAAAGCAACTTTTTCGGCTATTTTTTCTTTTAAGGAAAGCAGCCCATTTCTATGGGCATATTGATTATGGCCATCTTTCATTGCTTTCGCAACCAAATCAATCAAATCTTCATTCACATTAAAATCAGGCGTTCCCTGGCCTAAATTTATTGCCTTGTGCGTCGCAGCCAGCAAGCTCATTTCTGTGAAAATAGATACACCTGTTTCAGGTAATTTGCCTGAAAGAACATGCTTCATAATTAATAACTTTTGTTAGAATTATAAATACTTGTCGCCTTTATTTCTTTTTATTTCTGAAAGGTATTCTTTAATGCTTTGCTCATTTTCTTTTTTGCAAACTAATAATGCATCGGGCGTGTCAACGACAATAAAATCATCTAATCCCTGCAATAGAATTAATTTTTCACCTGACGTGTGAACGATGTTTTTAAAAGAATCGAAAAGAATTACGTTATCACCCGCCACTGCATTTTCGTGATAATCTTTTTCAAGATTTTCATAAGCGCTTCCCCAGGTTCCGAGATCGCTCCAGCCAAATGAAGAAGGAATTACATATACATTATTAGCTTTTTCGAGGATGGCGTAATCAATAGAAATGCTGACGCATAGTGGATAAATGACCTCTATAGCTTCTTTTTCAGAAGATGAATTCATTGCGTTTTTAACGCCATCGAAAAGCTCGTGCATCTCGGGAATGTATTTTTCAAAAGCCTCGATGATATTTTTTGTTTGCCAAACAAAAATCCCGGCGTTCCATAAAAAATCCCCGCTTGCTATAAAAGTTTTTGCTAATTCGAGATCCGGCTTTTCAGTAAAAGTTTTTACTTTATAAATATTATCATTAACCGCTTGTTGTTCGTACTGGATATATCCATATCCTGTGTTAGGTTGAAAAGGTTTAATGCCCAGCGTAAGAAGTGCGTTGTTTTTTTCAGTAAAACCAAGCGCTTCAAGACTGTGTTTTGTAAAAGTGACATCATCAAGAATAAGGTGATCTGCGGGAGCGCAAATCAAATTGCTCTCAGGATTTAGTTGTTGCAATTTATAAGAAATGTAAGCAATGCATGGTGCAGTGTTTTTTCTCGAAGGTTCGCAAACGATGTTTTCAGGAGGAAGTTCCGGTAATTGTTTTGCAGTAATGTCTTTGTATTGATGAGAAGTTACTATGTAGATATTTTCTTTTGGAATAAACTGTGCAAACCGGTCAAATGTTGATTGAATAAGAGTTTTACCTGTATTTAGTATATCTAAAAATTGTTTAGGAAGATCTACCCGGCTTACAGGCCAGAAACGGCTTCCTATTCCACCAGCCATAATCGCTACATAATTGTTTGTATTCATCGGTATTTTTTGAGTTATTTAAATAATTCCTTCACGGATGAGATCATGTAAATGAATAACACCCGTATATTTATTTCCGTCAGTGACAATAAGCTGGGTGATATTCTTATTCCTCATTATTTCAAGCGCATTTACGGCCAAAGACTTGCCTTCAATTGTTTTTGGGTTTAAAGTCATAATATCCCCGGCTTTTATTTCCTTATGATACAAATCTTTTTCCAACATTCTTCTCAGGTCTCCATCTGTAATAATTCCAATTAAATTTTCGCTATCATCTAATACAACGGTAACGCCTAAACGCTTTTTGGTAATTTCGATAATTACATCTTTCAATAAACTTTCTGCTTTTACCGCGGGCTTTTCATTGTTTATTGAAAGGTCCGCTACCCTTAGATATAATTTTTTTCCTAACGCTCCACCGGGATGAAACTTCGCAAAATCTTCAGAATTAAAACCCCGCAATTCCATCAGGCACACGCAAATAGCGTCTCCCATTACCATTTGAGCAGTGGTACTGCTTGTTGGAGCCAAATTATAAGGAGAGGCTTCTTTTTCTACGGTAGTGTTCAGAACAATATCAGCGCACTTCGCCAGGTAGCTTTGCATATTGCCACATATTGCGATAAGTGTATTTTTAAAATTTTTAATCAACGGCACGAGTATCTTAATTTCCGGACTGTCGCCACTTTTGCTGATAATAATTACGACATCATCTTCCTGAACCATACCGATATCACCATGAATGGCATCGGCTGCATGTAAAAAAAGGGAAGGAGTTCCCGTGCTGTTGAGCGAGGCCACAATTTTTTGCGCCACAATCGCACTTTTTCCTATTCCACTGATTACAAGCCTTCCTTTTGACTGAAAAATTTTTAAAACCGCTTTTTCAAAATCATCATTTATAAAATCGACTAAAGCGGCAACAGAATAAGATTCTGCAATAATTGTTTGTTTACCGGTATTGATAATATTTTTTTCCATTAAAATAATTCAAAAGTACTCAGTTCTTTTTGCTTCGAAACAGGTATAATTTCCACAAAATGATTGCAAACCTACTTGAAATGCATGGTAGAACAAAGCAAAGGATTTTGATTTGATAAGAAAAAATGTTCGTACCTTAACCAAAATAATCTGATAAAAGTAACCTTCTATAAAATAACTTAACCAAAATTTTCAATTAATAAATTAGCTTTGAAACCCTTTATAAGATTGAATAGCAGAAAAGAAAAACCATGCCTACAGTAAAAACAAAAAATCCAAAAACTACAAAACTAAAAGTTGCAGAACAAAACGACGATTCCACAAAAGCCAACGACATTATTCTTACCGAACAACTTCAAAAACATTTTGGCTTTAAGTCCTTCAAAAATCCACAAAGAGAAATTATCAAAAATCTTCTCTCCGGTAAAGATACTTTTGTAATTATGCCCACAGGAGGCGGAAAAAGTTTGTGTTATCAGTTACCAGCGATTATTAGTGAAGGTTGTGCTATTATCGTTTCTCCTTTGATAGCGCTAATGAAAAATCAGGTTGATCTTGTAAGGGGATATAGCAGCACAGATAATATTGCTCATTTTTTAAACAGTTCCTTAAATAAAGGCCAGCAAAAGGTGGTGAAAGATGATCTCGTTTCCGGGAGCACCAAATTGCTTTACGTGGCACCTGAAACGCTGACGAAAGAAGAAAACGTTGAATTTTTTAAAGATCTGAAAATATCGTTTTTCGCGGTGGATGAAGCGCACTGTATAAGTGAATGGGGCCATGATTTCAGGCCGGAATACAGAAGGCTTCGGGAAATAATGGATCAAATTGCAGAAAAAGTTCCGGTAATTGCTTTAACAGCTACCGCTACTCCTAAGGTACAAAGTGATATTTTAAAAAATCTGGGACTTCGAAATCCTGAAATTTTTATTTCTTCATTTAACCGGTCCAATTTATATTATGAAGTGGTTCCAAAAGTGAAGAAAGATCAGGCTATAAAAAGCATGGTTAAATTTATTTCTCAAAATAAAGGCAAAAGTGGGATTATTTATACATTGAACAGGAAAACTACGGAGGAATTGGCCAGTACTTTAATGGCCAATGGCATTAAAGCTGTTGCTTACCACGCAGGACTTGATACCAAATTAAGGGCAAAAAGACAAGATCAATTTTTGGGCGAAGAAATCCAGGTAATTGTTGCCACCATTGCATTTGGAATGGGTATTGATAAACCGGATATCAGGTTTGTAATTCATTATAATATTCCAAAATCTATTGAAAACTATTACCAAGAGACAGGACGTGCAGGAAGAGATGGCCTGGAGGGGAAATGCCTCCTTTACTATTCACATAAAGATGTGGCGAAACTGGAGCATTTGATGCGGGATAAATCCTTAAGCGAAAGGGAAATCGGAGCTCAACTAATCAATGAAACAGTTGCCTATTCTGAAAGTGCTGTTTGCAGAAGAAAAATGCTGATGAATTATTTTGGAGAAAGATATGAACAGGATAATTGCGGAGGCAAATGTGATAATTGTAAAAATCCAAAAGAAC
>JBDTHD010000153.1:0-3402 GCA_039937075.1 Ginsengibacter sp.
TACCATAAGTGGCTAACGTTATCAAACCCTGTGCGGCACTTTTGAATTTTGCCCCAGCTTTGGCATCTGTATATATTTGCCCTGATACAAAAAAGAAATCATAACAAATGCCATGCAAAATAATTCCTATTATCAGCATGAAAGTGAGGTCCCCGGTATTTCCATAAGCAAATAATGCATACCGAATGGCCCAGGCAAGCATGCCGGCCATAATCGTTACTTTAAATCCGAATTTTTTGAAAATGAACGGAAGCATCAGTAAGAAAAATATTTCGAAAAACTGTCCAAGACTCATTTTTGCTGTTGCATTGGTCATCCCGATATCGGTAAGAAAGGGATTGGCATATTGATAATAAAATGCCAGCGGAATACATATCAAAATGGATGCAACAAAAAATGTCAGGAAATTTTTATCCTTCAATAATTTTAGCGCATCTAAACCCAATATCTCCGAAACTTTTACTTTTTCTCCTTTGGTTACTTTGGGAGGTGTTTTTGGCAAAGTGAAACTAAATAAGCCTAACACCAAAGAAACAATTGCGGCCAATAAGAAAGTATTTTTCATCAAACCCGCCTGTATGTTTGCTGCAGAATCCCATACAAAAACAAAGCTAATCGCAAGTCCCGCAACAATCCATCCGATGGTGCCCCAAACACGCACGGGTGGAAATTCTTTTTCAGTATCTTTCATCTGGTTAAAAGAAATGGAATTAACCAATGCTAACGTCGGCATGAACAATATCATATATCCCAACACATAAGGATAGAAAACAGCTACATCGGGCGCTTTAAACATCTGGTACATAAGCACCGCACCCACCAGGTGTAGAATGGCGAGAATTTTTTCCGCATTGAAATACCTGTCTGCAATCAGCCCAATAATAAACGGCGCAATAATAGCACCCCATGATTGAGTAGAAAATACGGCCCCGGTTTCAGCACCGCTTGCATGAAGATTATTAATTAAAAAAGTGCCGAGAGTTACAAACCATGCGCCCCAAACAAAAAATTCAAGAAACATCATGGTAGAGAGTTGCAGCCGGGTGGTAATTTTCATCTAAAAAGGATTGGGTTTTAGTTTAAAATAATTTTGATTGTGCGTAGTGGGTTCAAATAAAATTAAAAGTGATTTTTTAAAATAAATGAAAAAGAAAATACCGTTAAAGACTAATTTAGAAGTTTAAATGTACAGATTAATTGAATAAATAAATTTACCGCTGGTAAAATATTTAAAATTCCTGACTTTTATTATAGAATAAATTCATTTTTTGAAAAGTAAATTATTAAGGAAACCGGCAGTAAACAAAGAAATAGATAGGATTTTTATTTTGGAGAAAACAAGCTATTACTTATTTCTTTTTCAAAGGCTTTGATAAATAATTAGAAAAAAAGTTTTTGGGTTGAGGCGACAGTAATTTAAAAAACAATAAAGGATTATAATTACGGCAATTAATATTTAGGTTTGTTATAACCTTAATTGAATAATTGATGCCTTCAATTTTCCTGGAAACTAAAATTAATTCGTCCATAGAAATCTGTTTTGATTTATCACTGAGTATTGACCTTCACGAAATTTCTACTGCACAATCTAAGGAAAAAGCAATTGGAGGAAAGACTTCAGGTTTGATAAACTATGGCGAAACCGTTACCTGGCAGGCAATTCATTTTGGGATAAAACAAAAGCTGACATCAAAAATTACTCAATTTCAAAGACCATTTTATTTTAGGGATGAACAGCTAAAAGGAGCTTTCAAATATTTTATACACGACCATCATTTTGAACAGCATCTTGAGAGTGTGGTAATGAAAGACAGGTTCGAATTTCAATCGCCTTATGGTATTGCAGGAAGGCTTTTTAATAAGATTATCCTCACCAATTATATGACAAAATTATTAACAGAGAGAAACCTTGTCATTAAAAATTACGCCGAAACGGAGAAGTGGAAGCAAGTTTTGGAAGCCGAAGATTTTTCATCAAAAAACCCCAAGTGAAAAAAATAAATTATGGAATTGATGCGCCTAAAGTCATCCGGAATTTAATTTTAATCGGCATACTGTTGTTATTAATTTATGCGCTTCTCGAATTTGGGTTTCTTCCGCAAATCAACGATTTTAAGTTCAGCTTTTTATCACCGGCAGTATGTTTAATAATTGCGGGCTTATTGATGATTGCCTATTCTAAATATGGAAAATTCAAACACAGGGACAGGATATTAAAAATGCACGAATGGAAAGGCGATGAAAAAGTGCTGGATGTAGGTACAGGCCTGGGATTGCTAATGATAGGCGCCGCAAAAAGATTAACTACAGGTAAATCTTACGGCGTTGATATTTTTAATAGCTATGATCTTTCAAGCAATACGATTGAAAAAACAAAAATGAATATCGATCTTGAAAAAGTATCTAATAATACAGAAGTGCTTTCTGAAAATATTCTTGAAACCAATTTTGATGATAATTATTTTGATATAATTGTTTCCAATCTTTGCCTTCATAATCTTTACAAAGAAGATGAGAGAAAGCAGGCCTGCATAGAGATTTACAGAATTCTGAAACCCGGTGGCGAAGCTATTATCTCTGATTTTAAACATACAGGAGAGTATAAAAAAGAATTTGAAAGCCTCGGAATGAAAGTGCAAAAAAAAGGAACTTATTTCTTTGATACATTTCCGCCGCTGACGATTATTAAAGGAATTAAGTAACAGTAAGCTAATAAATAAAATGAATTTTTATTTTAGTTTGAACATGGACTCCTCGATAAATAAATAAATAAACGTGATTTCTCTCCTTGTCGAAACTTGTTCAACGCCGTTCCCAAAAAAATGGCTTTCCTTTTAACTAAGATTTGCTACATTCATGGCCTGATTTTTTAAAACCTTACATTATTATCATGGGAGATTTTCAAATTAAAGTTCAGCCAAAAAAATATGATGCCATTATAATCGGTTCCGGCGCGGGCGGCGGAATGGCAGCGTATGTTTTGGCCAATGCCGGCTTAAAAGTTTGCCTGCTCGAAGCCGGTCCAAATTACAATCCTGCAGTTGATTCCAAGCAATTGAACAATGCCTGGGATTCACCCCGAAGAGGCGCCAGCACTAAGTATCGTCCGTTTGGGGATATGGACGGTTGTTATTGGGGGTGGGAAATCGATGGCGAACCTTACACCAATACCAAGGGCTCTAACTGGGAATGGTGGCGCGCAAGAATGGTCGGCGGCCGTACCAATCACTGGGGCAGGATTTCCCTTCGTTTTGGTCCTAAAGATTTTAAAAGAAAAAGTATTGACGGCCTGGGCGATGACTGGCCAATTGGTTATGATGATGTAAAACCTTATTACGATAAAATTGATAAACTTTTGGGTGTTTTTGGAACCAATGAAGGTTTGGTTGATGACCCTGATGG
>JBDTHD010000154.1:0-9617 GCA_039937075.1 Ginsengibacter sp.
AAATATTTATTGACACATCGGGAGAAACTTTATCAAAACATGGATACAGGAAAATTCCGGGCAAAGCGCCAATGATGGAATCGCTCGCCGCTGCCACATTGCTTGCCACAACCTGGGATCGAAAATCTCCGTTTATAAACCCAATGTGTGGTTCCGCCACCCTGGCGATTGAAGCAATTATGCTCGCCACAAACCGTCGTCCCGGTCTTTTTCGCGATAATTATGGATTTATGCATGTTCTTGGTTTTGACAGGGATTTTTTCGACGAGGAAAAACAAAAACTTTCCGAGCAAATTAAAATGGTTCCGGAATTAAAAGTTATTGCAACGGATATAAGTGAAGATGCGATTAATATTTCAAAAATAAACGCCGGAGCCGCAGGCGTAGCAGATTTGATCGAATTTCAAATTTGTGATTTTGCCGAAACCAATATTCCCCAAAATGAAAACGGAGTTGCCTTTTTTAATCCTGAATATGGTGAACGCATGGGTGACGAAATTGAATTGGAGCAGATTTATTCCAGGCTGGGCGATTTTATGAAGAAAAAATGCAAGGGGTATACCGGATATATTTTTACAGGGAATTTTAATCTTGCCAAAAAAATTGGTTTAAAGGCAAAACGTAAAATAGAATTTTATAACGGTAAAATAGATTGCCGTTTGCTGGAATATGAATTGTATTCCGGAAGTAGGAGAGAAGATAAAAATTAGATAAACAGGAAAACAGGAATTCAGGTTATTTGTTGCTTTACTATCTTTTTTAACGCTGTTAATCGTTTCCTAAATCAAATCTCTTTATGCATGTAACGGTGCGTTTTTTTTATCTTGCCGCCCAAAATTTATTTATAGATGAAAAATATTTTACTTGGTATTAATATCGTTTTGTTAGCTCTTGTGGGATATCTGTATTATTTGCATTTTCACAATGATAAAAATAATCCGGCACAAAAGCTAGTGGCATCTTCAGTAAATAATGTCGATAACAATAAATCAAAAGTGGCTTATATCGATCTTGATTCTCTGCAAAACAATTATGGCTATTACGAAAAATTAAAACAAGATTTTGAACAAAAGCAATCGCAGGCAAATGATGAAATAGCTTCGATGCAAAAAAAATACCAGGCACGGGCCATGCAATTACAACAAAAAGCGGCCACGATGAATCAGAAAGAGCAGGAAGCCGCGATGCAGGAAATAAATAAAATGCAGCAGGATCTTCAGTCGCGTAAACAAATTATTGACAACAATCTTTATAATGATAATTCAAAAATGAAAGAGGATATTTTGACGCGCATCCAGAATTTTTTAAAAGATTACAATAAAGACGGAAAATATTCTTATATCTTTTCCTACGAACCGGGATTTATGTTTTATAAGGACTCAACTTTAAATATTACTGCCGATGTTATTGAAGGTTTGAATAAACTGGACTCTCAAACGAAAAAGTAATGCTTTTTGGATTCGTGTATGAGTATTTTTGGGAATAGATACTTTATTTTAAATTTAAAGATCTTACAAAAAACCTCTTTTTTTGACTACAGTTTTTGCGGTATTTTTTCCCATACTTCAAAAGTGTAAGGGTAGTTATTTTTATCATCTGCCGGATGTGATTCTTCACTTTTAAGTTGCCATTTCGTTTTGTCAATTTCAGGGTAAAAAGTATCGCCTTCCATCGTAGTGTGTACGCGGGTTAGATAAATTCTGTCAACAATAGAAATCGTTTGTTTAAAAATTTCGCCACCTCCGATAATGAAAATTTCTTTTGCTTCGCTCTCCTTAGCTTTTTCGATAGCTTCGTTAATTGTGTGAACAACAAACGCGTTTTCAGCTTGCCAGTTTGTGTTTCTTGTAATTACAATATTGATTCTTCCGGGTAATGCTGTCTTCATGGCTTCAAAAGAATTTCTTCCCATAATAACCGGCATTCCCCAGGTTTTGTTTTTAAAATATTTGAAATCAGTGGATAATTTCCATGGAATGTCATTATTTAAACCAATGGAATTGTTTTCTGAAGCCGCTGCGATATGGGATAACATATTAATTCATTTTTAATTTTGATATTAATTTTAATAAATAATTCTGCAATCCATCTTTTAAAATCAAATTCTTTTCAGTAAACCAATAATAAGTTCGATTTTTATTTTGACAATTGACTTTTCTATACAGCTACAGGAGCTTTTATGGAAGGATGTGATTGATAATTCATCAAGTCAAAATCTTCAAATTTAAAATCAAAAATATTTTTTACTTCCGGGTTTAATTTCATTTGCGGAAGCGGGAAAGGTTTCCTGGAGAGTTGAAGTTCCGCTTGTTCGAAATGATTTTTGTATAAATGCACGTCTCCAAATGAGTGAACAAATTCTCCAACTTCCATCTCGCAAACTTGCGCAATCATCAAAGTGAGTAAGGCATAAGATGCAATATTAAAAGGCACTCCCAAAAAAACATCTGCGCTTCTCTGATACAATTGGCAGGAAAGTTTCCTTTTTCCTGCTGAATCAGCAGGCGATGTATAAAACTGAAACAGGCAATGACATGGCATCAGTTTCATTTCATGAAGGTCAGCAACATTCCACGCGCTAATAATTAATCGCCGGCTATCAGGGTTATTTTTTAATTGTTCAATCAAATCAGAAACCTGGTCAATGGTTTTGCCGTTGGCGCCTTCCCAGCTTCGCCACTGCTTGCCATAAACCGGTCCGAGATTTCCATTCTCATCTGCCCATTCATCCCAGATTTTTACCCCATTATCCTGAAGATATTTTACGTTAGTATCTCCTTTTAAGAACCATAACAATTCATAAATGATACTTTTTAAATGAAGTTTTTTTGTAGTTACCAATGGAAAACCATCCTGTAAATTAAATCGCATTTGGTAGCCAAATAAGCTTCGTGTGCCCGTGCCTGTCCGGTCATCTTTTTCTGCGCCGTTTTCAATTATTTTACTTAAAAGTTGAAGATATTGCTGCATGTGCGCAAGTTAATGAATTAGCAATTCTGAAACCTCAAACATACTTTCATATATTTGCGCAACTTTAAAATCAATTTTCATGTCAGTTTTAGTTAATAAAAAATCGAAAATATTAGTCCAGGGATTTACGGGCACAGAAGGCACTTTCCACGCCACACAAATGATAGAATATGGAACCAATGTAGTTGGAGGCGTAACTCCTAATAAAGGCGGAACCACTCATCTTGACAGGCCGGTTTTTAATACAGTTGATGAAGCTGTAAAAGAAACAGCGGCAAATGTGAGTATTATTTTTGTACCACCGGCTTTTGCCGCTGATGCTATTATGGAATCTTCAGAAGCGGGCATTGAATTAATTGTATGTATTACGGAAGGAATTCCTGTTCAGGATATGGTAAAAGTTAAAAATTATTTATTGGGTTCAAAATCAAGATTGATAGGCCCAAATTGCCCGGGCGTTATTACTGCCGATGAATGTAAAGTAGGCATTATGCCGGGCTTTATTTTCAAGAAAGGGAAGATAGGGATTGTTTCAAAATCAGGAACGCTTACTTATGAGGCTGCTGACCAGGTAGCAAAAGCGGGATTAGGAATTTCAACCGCTATCGGAATTGGCGGCGATCCTATTATTGGTACTACCACCAAAGAAGCCGTTGAACTTTTTATGGATGATCCTGAAACCGAAGGAATAGTAATGATAGGTGAAATTGGTGGAAATATGGAAGCTGAAGCTGCTTACTGGATAAAAGAAAATAATCGCAAGCCCGTGGTGGGATTTATAGCCGGTCAAACTGCACCAGCGGGAAGAAGAATGGGGCATGCCGGCGCCATTGTTGGTGGAGTTGAAGACACGGCTGCAGCCAAAATGAAAATCCTCGGTGAATGTGGTGTTCATGTAGTTGCGAGCCCCGCAGATATTGGTAAAACCATGGCTGCGGTCATGAAAAAATAGGAACTGTAATTTTTTTGTAAAGGATGATTTGAAAAAATCATCCTTTTTTTATGCGCAAAATAATCATCAATCTTTTTAGATTACTAAACTGTTTAGCATAGTAAATAATTGAAGGAACTAAATAAAAAAAATCCTCTTCATAAAAATGAAAAGGATTTAAATATCTGATATCAAAAGTCTTAATAGTCTTTGCTATAACCACCTCTGCCGCCGCCGCTGCTTCTACCGCCACCGTAGCCACCACCACCGCCGCTGCTTCTACCGCCACCGCCGCCGTAGCCACCACCGCCACCGCTGCTTCTACCGCCGCCACCGCCGTAGCCACCACCATTACCTCCGCCGCCGCCACTTCTTTTGTAGCCACTTCCTTCTGGTCTAGGTTGTGATTCGTTAACAATTAACTTGCGACCTTGAACTTCGCTTTCGTTTAGTGTAGCGATAGCAGTTTTCGCTGCATCTTCGTCTTCCATTTCAACAAAACCAAATCCTTTGCTTCGGCCTGTGTTTTTTTCTTTAAGAATTTTTGCACTTGTAACAGTACCATATTGGCTGAATAAGTTGCTTAAATCGTCATCAGTCATTGACCAACTGAGGTTTCCTACGTAAATGTTCATTGTAAAAACTTTTGTTTAATAAATTAAAATAATTATTAATGAATCAGTAGCTACAATGAACTGAAGAAATCTTTTCGGAGAACATCAGCCAAAAGAAAAACAAACTAAACTCATTAACGAAGTATAAAGGTAAACTTTTATTTCATATAATATTATATTCCTGAAAATATTTTTCTTTAACTTTCCTTAATAAAAATTATATCGTTTAACATCACCTAAACTCCGAAGGTTTTATTTTTTATATTTGATAAAATAATTGCTTTGAAAAAAGTCCTTCTTGCTGTTATCGTTTATTTTCAATTCACGGTGTCCTTTGGTCAAAAAAAATATTTTCAACAAAACGTAAATTATAAAATTGATGTAATCCTAAACGATACAACTAATACATTGGATGGCTTTGAAGTTATAAACTATACCAACAATTCGTCGGACACGCTTCAATATATATGGTTTCATTTTTGGCCAAATGCTTATAAAAATGACCGTACTGCTTTCAGTGAACAATTACTGCAACTTGGCAGAACCGATTTCTATTTCAGCGATGAATCAAAACGCGGCTATATTAATCGTTTAGATTTTAAAGTAAATGGAAAAGCTGCCTTTCTTGAGGATGATTCGGTATATATTGATGTAGCAAAATTAATTTTACCGGCGCATCTTCTTCCCGGAGAAACAATAGAAATTTCTACTCCTTTTCATGAAAAGATTCCATTTAATCTTTCCCGCGGAGGTCATGTAGGCAAGGCTTATCAAATTACCCAATGGTATCCTAAACCAGCGGTTTATGATAACAAGGGGTGGCATGAGTTTCCTTATCTTGACCAGGGAGAATTTTATAGCGAATTTGGCAATTTTCATGTCCAAATTACAGTGCCGGAAAAATATATTCTAGCCGCCACAGGTGAATTGCAAAACCAGGATGAATTACAATGGCTGAAAGACAAAGCAGCCACGCATGACTTGCCTGTTATCAGAAAAAAGCAATCCGTAATTGACAGTGTAAATTACGCAACTGAAAAATCTCCGAAATCTAAAGAAAAGAAAAAAGTAAAAACACGGTATCAACCAACAACAAATAAAAAGAAAAAAGCGGTTGCTAAGGTTTCGGGAATCAACTACCAAACTGATAATTCGCGAATTCCTGAAAAAACAAAAACGCTCATTTACATTCAGGATAGTGTTCATGATTTTGCGTGGTTTGCAGATACCAGTTTTCTGGTTCGTTACGATACTATAAAATTAACTTCCGGAAAAATTGTTGATGCGTGGTCTTTTTTTCTGCCTTCGGGTTTGCCTGTTTGGAAAAACAGTATTCAATATATAAAGGACGCCATTCATACACGAAGCAAATGGCTGGGAGAATATCCTTACAAAAGTGTTACTGCCGTTGAAGCCAAAATGGGTTTTAGCGGTGGCATGGAATATCCTACGATTACAAGTATTTCACCAATGGAAGATACGGAATCATTGGACATGACGATTGAGCATGAAGTAGGCCACAACTGGGTTTACGGCATTTTGGCAACAAATGAAAGGCAATATCCATGGATGGACGAAGGCATGAATACTTATTTTGATAATCGTTACAAAAAATTAAAATATCCCGAAGGAAATATTCAAGAAAAACAAAAGGGATTTTTTGAAAAAAGAATTCCGGAGGATGAAGAAAACCTGGTTTATAGAACACAAATTTCTGCCAAAAAAGATCAGCCGATTGAAACTGCATCAAAGAATTTTTCAGAAACAAATTACGATGTAATCGCTTATTACAAAACCGGATTATGGATGAAAAAACTGGAAGGTTTTGTTGGGAAAAATAGCTTTGATAGTTGCCTGCATGAATATTACAAAAGATGGAAATTTAAACATCCTTATCCGGAAGATTTCAAAAAAGTAGTGGAAGATGTGAGCGGAAAAAATGTGGATGCTATTTTTTCTTTATTATCAGAAAAGGGAAATCTTGAACCACCCAAAAAGAAAATATTTAAAATTGACTTTTTGTTCAATTTAAATAAGACAGATAAATACAATTATCTTTTTCTTTCCTCGGCTCTCGGATATAATTTTTATGATAAAATAATGATCGGCGGATTGATTCATAATTATACTTTGCCAGAACCAAAATTCCACTTTTTTGTTGCTCCACTGTACGCCACCGGAAGTAAAACATTTACAGGAATTGGAAGAATTGGCTATGTTATTATGAGTTATGGGGCAATAAGAAAAACGGAAATTTCTTTAAGCGCGGAAAAGTTTTCTATCGATGAATATTCAGACTCAACCGGGACAAAAAATTATTTGGGATTTTCTAAAATTGTTCCTTCTGTCAAACTTATTTTCAGAAATAAAAATGCGACAAGTTCAGTAAAAAAATGGCTGCAATGGAAAACTTATTTTATCAGGGAAACCGCTTTATCTTTTGAAAAAGATACTGTGTTGCACCAGGATGTTATCAGTTATCCTAAAACCAACCGTTACCTGAACCAGCTAAGTTTTGTTTTGGAAAACAATCGTGTGCTTTATCCGTATTCTGCAAGAATTGTTGCAGAGCAGGCAAAAGATTTTGCACGTTTTGCTTTTGAAGGAAAATACTTTTTTAATTATCCAAAAGGTGGAGGTTTGAATGCGCGTTTGTTCGCAGGAAAATTTATTTATTTGGGCGACAAGAGAATTTATAGCGATCGTTACGATTTAAATATGACCGGGGCAAATGGTAGTGAAGATTATACTTACAGTAATTATTTTTTAGGAAGAAAAGAATATCAGGGAGCGGCTTCGCAGCAAATAATTATTCGGGATGGTGGATTTAAAGTTCGCACAGATATGCTTAATCAAAAAGTTGGAAAAACAGATGACTGGCTGACTGCATTAAATTTGACTACTGATTTTCCAAAAAATATAAATCCACTGCAGGTTCTTCCGGTTAAGATTCCTTTGAAAGTCTTCCTGGATGTGGGCACTTACGCTGAAGCATGGGAAAATAATCCTTCAACAGGGAAATTTATTTATGATGCAGGTTTGCAAATTTCTTTGTACAAAAATCTTGTCAACATTTATTTTCCTTTGCTTTACAGTAAAATTTATTCCAATTATTTTAAATCAACAATTCCTGAAAACAGGTTTTGGAAAACCATTTCTTTTAGCATTGATATTCAAAATTTTCAGTTAGATAAATTTATAAATCTTCCGGATTTGTAACCGCTTTGTTTTAAAAAAATAAAAAATATTTTCTTTTGAAAATTTCTTACCTACCGCACGCGAATATTGATAAAATAAAATGGGACCGTTGCATTGATAATTCCAGCAACGGTTTGATTTACGCGTATTCATTTTATCTGGATGCGATGAGTGAAAATTGGGATGCGCTTGTGTTGAATGATTATGAAATGGTAATGCCGCTAACCTGGAAGAAAAAATACACTATCTACTATTTGTATCAACCTTTTTTGACTGCATCGCTGGGAATTTTTGGTAATAATATTTCATCTGAAACAGTAAATTTTTTTTTAGAAAATATTCCATCAAAATTTAAGTATTGGGATTTTTACCTTAACCGTGATAACTTATTTTCTATACCGGATTATCCAATGTATGAAAGGAATAATTATGTTCTACCTCTGAAAAATTCTTACGAAAACTTAAAAAGCAATTACGCAAAAAGCCATCAACGGAATATTAAAAGAGCAATTCAGTTTGGAAATATTGTAAAGAAAAATATTCCGATTGATGAAGTGATTCATCTTGCAAAAAATCAGGAAAAGGAGTTTTCAAAAATTAATGAAAAAAATTACGAAAACTTCTCTCATTTGTTTGAAATTCTTAGCAAAAAAGGCAACGCAATTACATGCGGAATATACTCTATGCAAAATAAATTGGTTGCTTCCTGCGCATGGTTTTTTTCACGACAAAGAGCCTATTATATTTTAGTGGGAAATCATCCTGATGGAAAAACTTCAGGGGCTTCTCATTTGATGATTGACTCATTTATAAAAGACCACGCGGGCGAGGATTTGTTGCTTGATTTTGAAGGAAGCAATGCCTCAAGCGTAGCTTTTTTTTATAAAAGTTTTGGCGCCGTTCTGGAAAAATACCCCGGAATAAAATTGAACAGGCTTTCGCCAATCGCTAAATTATTCAGGCAATAAAAGCGAAGCCAGCTTTAAATCCTGCGGGGTGGTAATTTTTATATTATTGACTTCTCCATCAATTAAATTTATTTTCAACCCAAATGCTTCGACTACCGAAGCCTCATCAGTAAATTGTTCTTTATAATCAATTTCAAAAGCAGGCAAAAGAATTTTGCTGTGAAAAGTTTGCGGAGTCTGGACCAGCTTTATTTTACTTCTATCAATAATTTTATTCCCGTTTTTTGTAATCATTCTAATACTGTCCCGGCATTCCACAGTTGGAACAGATGTTCCAAATTCTAATGCAGACTCGTAGCACCTTTTTATCAAGTCTGAAGTTATTAAGCAACGAACTCCATCATGAACAAAAACTATCGCTTCATCTTTTATTAGTGAAAGGCCCATTTGAACAGAATGAAAGCGGGTTCGGCCTCCGGCTGTAATTTTAAATTTAGAATTGTCGAAATATCCATCGATTATTTCCTGTCCTCTAGCAATATGTTCCGCTGGCAAAACTAAAATGATCTCAATATCTTCAAAAGCATTCAGAAATGCTTTAATACTATAATATAGCACCGGCTTATTGTTCAAAAATAGGAACTGTTTCGGAATTTCACTTCTCATCCTTGAGCCATTTCCCGCGGCCACGATCAATGCAATTTTCTTCATAAATCTAAGTTCCTAAAATTATTTTTTGTGAATATTTCAATTATTTTTCATAAATCGCAACCATTTTTTCTCCGTCGCTATTTATATATCCGCGATACATTCCGGCGCTGTTGAAAACCAAAGCAGTATTGCCTTTGGCATCCATTCCTATCATTCCACCTTCTCCGTTCATCGAAGTTAATTTTTTTAAAACTACTTCTTCACATGCTTCTTTTAAAGTGTAATTTTTATATTCCATCAGGCTGCTAACATCATAAGCGGCAACGGCTTTAATAAAAATTTCAC
>JBDTHD010000155.1:0-4208 GCA_039937075.1 Ginsengibacter sp.
TAGGAAAACTGAATCAGTAAACAAACAAATAATCTGGATTTTTATTTTGATAGATATTTCAACTGGTAATCAGGTTGGTAATCTTTCCAATATCAAAAATCAATTTCCGGATAAAATCAAGCTGCGAATCCCTACTCTTTGTTGGTTCTTGATCCACTATTATATCATCTAAGTTGGTTTTAATTTCTTTTACGTGTTGATTATTTTTATCTAATTTTTCAAGGCTTTTTTCCAGGTTTGAAATAGAAGAGTTGAGGGGATTAATCAATATATTAAAGGAGCCGTTCTGTTTCTCCATCAGACTGGCTGTAAGGCTCGCAACATTTGATGTTAACAGGTTGTTCAATACCACAAATTCGTAGATTTCATTTTTATGTAGTTGTTTGTTTTTTGGTTCACTTTGCATCCTGTGTAGTGCTGCGGCAAGATTTGCCGTACTGACAAACAATCCTTTTCTAACCATTTTATAATCAAGCGAAGGAATCCTTTTTCCTGAAAAAAGTTCATTAAGTTTTTCGAGATAATTAATATTCGCTTTTAAAACTTTCGCCATATAAGTTTGTATTTGTGACGATTCCCATAACGGGAACAAAAAATAACTTGCTAAACCTGCCAATAAAGAACCTATTGCAGTATCTATGAGCCTTTCACCCGCGACATTTAATGGCGCCAGTCCAAGAAAATGAAAAAGAATTAAAATGTAAGGCGTAAGAAAAATAACCATTACAATATAATTCAGCGTTTTAAAAGTGTATGTTCCAAGCATAAAAATTACAAGAAGACCGAATAGAATCTTATTATCATGGATAAATAGAAGCAATAATAGTCCAATGATTCCTCCTCCGATAGTTCCCAATAGCCTGTCAAAATTTTTTTGCCTGGTAAGGCTGTAAGCGGGTTTTAAAATAATAATAATCGTCATCACTATCCAATAACTATGGTGACCGTGCAACAAAAGTTTTGAAATGAAAAATCCAATGCCGCAAGTGATCATCACACGCAATGAATGTCTGAAAATGCCGGATTTCATCGTGAGATTGTTTCTAAAAACATTCCAACTGATATTTTGCTGTGTTACAAAACGGGAATATTCTTTACTGGTTCTAAGTTTTCTTTTTGTCTGTACATCTTCAGTAAAATATCCAAGGATATTGTCAATCTTTTCTCCCAAATTACTGAGATTGTCCAATACTTTCCAAAGCATTGTTGTATCGTGTTCTGTAGAAATTTGATTTATTTTCTTTTTTAAAGAACTTAATTCGTCTTCAAGATTATATTCTTTTTTAAAAAAATTATTAGCCTGTATGGCTTCTCCCATATCATTCAATTCAGCCGCAAGATTTTTTATTATCGCTGAAATCTCTATCAGGATTCTGGTGTCAGCATATTTTTTTCTTAAATCTTCATAATCATACCCGATGGCAATAATGTTTTCAAAAAGGTCAATAATGTCAATAAAAGTCAGCACGAGCAAACGCCCTTGAAGAGTGGATTCCTTTAATAGAGCACGATTTTTAAATAACAATTCCCGTGTAGCATCCTGTCTTTCATTTACCACCACTTGTTGATTAAGTAAATTAAGATATTGCTTCTGCAGGTTAGAATCGGGATTATACATTTCTGCTTTTATCAATAAATATTTTGCCGTTTCTCTCAAACCATCTCCAATGGAACGTTGCGCGGGCCGATAAGGCGTAATTCGAGATAATAGAAGCGCTACTGCCATATACCAGACCCCGCCGCCAAGGATTAGTAAGCTTTCCCTTAAAACCATACTGGCAGGAGTTTTCTCTGTCATTTGCAGAATCATAATTAGCAAAGCTGCAAAACCTACCGAGTTGGCGCGGTTCCCATATACAGAAAACATAGTAAAGAGGAACGAGGCCACTAAAATCAGGATTCCTAAAGTAAACGGATTTTGATTCAGAAACCCGGTTAACAGGGCACTGATGAAAACGAAAATATTGCAAAACAGCATTGCGTTCCGCTTGTACAATACAGGTCCGGGACCATCACTAATGCTGACGCACAATGCTCCTAAAGATAATGCCAGCCCCGTTGCCAAATCGCCTAGGTAGGAAAAAACAACACTCGGAATTATTATTTCCAAAGTGATTCTGACGCCGTCAGAAAAATATTGGCTAAAAAGAAAGTGTCGTATTTGATGAGATCTTTCCATTGAATTAAGACTACAAAGAAAGAAAAATTTGATTGGATATTGTTGCTATCTATTGTGAGAAAATTCCTGGGATATTTTAGAAATTCCAGTTGCAGGAATACCAAAATAGAAAAGCAACTTATTTATTTGTTTACTGTAAAAATACTCCCCAGAATAAAACGTTTCCTTATAATCAATTCAGCACACTAGCTTCCTTTTCAATTTGGATGTTCTTTTGTTCTTTTATTTTATTCCAGCCACCCAAAACGTTTCGCAGGTTATGATATCCTTGCTGTTTTAATAAAGATGCCGCTATAACGCTCCTGTAGCCACTTCTGCAATGAATATAAATATTTTGGTCTTCTTCCAGTTGGGCAATCTGCGCAACATCCGTCATCTCGGCAAGGGGAATATTAATGGCATCTTTGACATGGCCTTCAGCAAATTCAGTAAATCTTCGTACATCCAACACCGTTAGGTTGTCATCAAAAGGAATATCCATCGCCAGTTCGTCTGCTTCTACGTTGATAATAAGATCTATATTTTCACCTGCTTTTTTCCAGCTTGCAAATCCGCCTTTTAAATATCCTTCAACATTTTCAAAACCAACGCGTGCAAGCCTGATTAATGACTCCTCTTCTTTTCCTTTTTCAGTGACTAAAATGATAGGTTTATTAAAAGGGAGCAAACTGCCGGCCCATTCTGCAAACCTGCCATCCAAACCGATAAAGACCGAACCTGGAATAAATCCATTAGCAAATTCCTGCGAATTTCTTGTATCAACAATTATCGTATCATTTGCCACTTTATTTTTAAAATCTTTTACAGAAAGCGCACGCAATCCTTTTGATTTTACTACATCCAAATTGTCGTAGCCTTCCTGGTTGATTTTTGCATTTATAGGAAAATAGGGTGGGGGTTCAGGAAGATCTTTTATAACTGCCTCTATAAACTCTTCCCTGGTTTGAGGCAGCATCGCATAATTTGAAGTTTTTTCTGTGCCAATAGTGGTCTGCGTTTCGGCGCCGATATTTTTGCCACAACTGCTTCCGGGCCCATGAGCCGGATAAACAATTAAGTCGTCTGGCAAAAGCATTAATTTGTTATGAATGGAATCGTACATAATAGAAGCCAATTCTTCTTTTGTAAGATTGCCACTGCTTAAATCAGGCCGGCCAACGTCTCCCACAAATAAAGTGTCTCCGGTAAAAATGCAATAAGGCATCCCGGTTTCATCTTTTAAAAGATAACAAGTGGATTCTAAAGTATGTCCCGGCGTATGAATCGCTTCAATTGTAATTTTTCCAAGCTTAAATTCTTCACCATCTTTTGCAAGGTGGAAAGGAAAACGGGTTTTTGTATTGGGGCCGTAAACAATAGTGGCGCCGGTTTGTTTGCTCAAATCAATATGGCCACTTACAAAATCAGCATGAAAATGAGTCTCAAAAATGTATTTTATAGAAGCATTGTCCGCCTTCGCCATTTTTACATAAGATTCTGTATCCCTTATCGGGTCTATAACCGCGGCTTCGCCATTGCTTTCAATAAAATAAGATGCCTCACTTAAGCAGCCTGTATAAATTTGTTCTATGTTCATAACAAATTAGTTTAAATAAAAAGCCATATTTACCAAGTTCATAAATATGGCTCAAATTTTTTGGGAAAGATTCAATATTTTTTATCGAAAATAAATCATCCAACAAGCTCTTTTACAAACTTATTGATATCTGCAATTCGATTTTCATTGATTGTATAAAAAATAAACTTGCCTTCACGCACTGTGTTTACAATTTCAGCTTTACGCAAAATGGCAAGATGTTGGGAAGCAACCGATTGCTCAAGGCGCAGTTTCACATAAAGTTCAGTAACCGTAATTCTTTTATGTTCATCAATGGTCTGAAGAATTTGTTGTCTGAGTTTATGATTCAGCGCTCTTAAAACAAGGGCTGCTTTCTTAATTTTCAAATGGTCCATATTTTTTAAAGCATCACTTTCATTGGTGTGCTCCAAACGATTGGTTTCGTGGTTTTGGGCTGTGAGTGTCATGTGT
>JBDTHD010000156.1:0-5345 GCA_039937075.1 Ginsengibacter sp.
CCTTCATAATTTTCTGACTGCTCATGATTAAAAGCGTCAAAATCAAAGTCGGGCATCAGCTCGGTTTTTACATAATCAATGGCTTCGGTCATCCCTTTTAAAAATTTATTAAAATCTTCTTTGTACAAAAAGATTTTATGCCGGTCATAGCCATCTTCATTGAATTTTTTTCTACTCTCGGTGATGGTTAAATAATAATCATTACCACGTGTTTCCCTTACATCAAAGAAATAAGTCCTGCGCTTGCCTGCCCTGATGCGCTGACTGTAAACACTTTCCATCTTTTTGTCATTATTTTCGTACGCCACTTTTTGAAATTTTTATTTTTTTAATAAACGATAATACCTGCGACAAAGATAAAATTGTTTTTTAATTGACAAAATAAATACGCGGAGGCCTTTTTATTGTGGAAACGTTTTTTCCTGTTGCTGTTGCCTGCGGTACATTTCAGCATATAGGCCGTCTTTTTCTAGTAATGATTGATGAGTGCCTTGCTCGGCGATAGTTCCATTTTCTAACAAAATAATTTTATCAAAACTGAACAACGAAAAAATTCGATGTGTTATAATCACTGCGGTTTTCTGATGAAGGAAATGATATAAATTGGAAATGATTTCATTTTCGGTTTTTGCATCCACGGCGCTCAGGCAATCATCAAAAACGGTAGTCTCGTGTTCTTTTATTAATGCCCGCGCGATCGATATTCTTTGCTTTTGGCCGCCGCTTAAAGTAACACCTCTTTCTCCTATCAGGGTTTCATATTTCCCAGGAAACGATTCTATTTCTCTATGGACCACCGCATTTTTCGCTGCTTCCTTTACCTTTTCTATTCCCGGATCTTTTAAAGCAAATCCCACATTATTTTTTACGGAATCGCTAAATAAAAATACATCCTGAGGCACATAACTTATTTGCGAACGCAGCGAATTTATGTCGAGTTCTTTTATAGAAATACCATCATAAAAAATATTTCCTTTTTGAGGATCATACATTCTCAACATAAGCTGTGCAATGGTAGATTTACCAGAACCCGTTTTTCCTATTATCGCTACTTTTTCACCTTTGCGAATATTTAAAGAAAAATCTTTGATGGCATGTATGCCGGTATGCGGATAAATGAAATCAACATGTCTGAATTCAATATTTCCTTTTAATACAATCTGTTTCGGCTCTTTCGGATTCAGGATCGAAGGTTCAGTGTCAAGAAATTCGTTTATGCGTCGCTGTGATGTTGCTGCGCGTTGGATCATGCTCGCGGTCCAGCCAATGGCGCTTACGGGGAAAGTTAACAAAAGCACATACATAATAAATTCACCTATTACACCAATACTTATAGTTCCATTGATGACGTACATTCCACCAATCATAATCGCTAACAAAGTGCTCAATCCTATCATCAATCCCATAAATGGAAAATAAATGGATTCAGTTTTTGCCAACGAAATAGAATGCGTGCGATAATCTTCACTGTTTTTATCAAAAAACCCGAGCATGGCTTTTTCCTGGACAAATGATTTGATAACCCTGATTCCCGAATATGATTCTTGCGCATTGGTGGTAAGGTCAGAAAGTAGTGATTGGATTTTATCCGCTTTTCGGTTAATAATGGTATTTACATAATAAATAGTAAAAGCGAGAAATGGCAACGGAATTAAAACATATAAGGTAAGCTCTTTATTTTCCTTCAACATATACGTAACAGAAAAACCAATAGTAGCGGCCAGGTTGATAACATACATTACCGCCGGCCCGACATAACTGCGTACACGGCTCACATCTTCAGAAATCCGGCTCATGAGATCGCCTGTATTGTGTGTTTTATAAAAATGAGTATCTAACTTTTGATAATGTTTAAATATCTCATTCTTTTGCGCAAACTCTATGTGACGGCTCATTACAATAATAGTTTGCCGCATAAGGAACATAAATAATCCACTGATAAGCGCCAAAACTAAAAGTATAATTCCCGAATAAAGAATTTTGGTTTTATAAGAAACATCTTTTCTGCTTAATTTATTTACAAATACAGCAACCAGTGGATCATAATGCGTAACCGTTTTTGAAGAAATCTCAGCCGTACTTTTATTGATGCTTAATTCAACCGTATTTAAAACATACTTGGTTACCTGCGGCGCGAGTATCCTGAAATAATTAGAAAGCACGATGAATATCATCCCAAGTATGAGCATCCATTTGTAACGCCAAAAATATTTATTTAGTGATTTTAAATGTTTCATAAATCTAACACGGTAATTCGCCAACTGGCAGATTGTAAAGGTCGGAAATAATACAAAAGCTATTGATAAATAAATGCGATTTTCTAAACAATTCAGCACCGACAGCCGGAATCCATAATATAGCAATTACAGTAAAGCCACAAAAAAGCCGGATTTTTATTCCGGCTTATAAAAACTTTTTAATCCTGGAACTTTAGCCAAACATTTTACCCAACTTGCCACCAATGTCTGATAAAGAATTGGTAATACTATCCTTTGTGATACTGGTGTCATTTGGATCGTTGGCCTTATGCATAAATTTTTGAAGAATCCCTGGCAAAGCGCCTGCTATCGCGCCGGATATTGCCGGTGATAAACCCAATTTGTTCGTAAGGCTTCCCACAAGTCCGCCTTCGATAGAGCTGGCAAGCGTGCCGCCAGATGCAACGCCATTCTTAAGAGAATCGAATAATCCACCTATACCGCCAGATGTTGCCTGGTCTTTTATGCCGCTGGTTATCTGTGTGGCAATTTCCTGATGAACCTCATTCTTTTTATCGTCAGGAATTTGAGACGCTACATCTGGATTTTCGTTTAGATGTTGTTTTACGAGGTCGAGAATTTGGTCGAACATGTTTTTGTTTTAAAATGTTATAAATGGGGTTTGCACAGATATTGGACGAAGTAAGATACAAAAGAAATCCAATTTATTTTTTAAAAATACTCTTCAAAAATTTTATTTTAAATGCAAATTTTTCTAGAAAGGATTTTCTTCTTCGTTGATTTCATTTTCATTTTTATCATCCAACTTAACAATTCTGGAAGTGGTTGTGCTGACTCGTGTATTATCGGTAGGTGGAATTTGTTGTTGGTACATTCTTTCTTCGTCAAAATATTTATGGTTGTAAAATTCCTTCGGATCATAGTAATCCGGGTCATTAAATTCTACCCCTTCAGATGGCGAAAACACATTGCGCACCTGCCTCTCATTTTCGATGGTTACATTTCCCTTTTTATATTCGGGAAGAGTAGCAAGATGCCCGGTTGTTACTTCCGGCAATAGAACCAATTTATCTGGTTTATCAAGTTGCAACAATCCAATCGGAATGATAATATGCCGCGAAATTAAATTCAAAGGTTTGCCATCAAGATCTAAAATCACATAGCGCACTCTTAAAGAATCTACGTCAAATAGAAGCTCATCAACTTTTCCAATGACTTCGCTTTTATTATTTTTTACTTTCCAACCACGGATATCGGGCTCTCCATCTCTGATTTCAAAATCACTAGAGTGAAGTTCTTTAAGATTTGCATTTACCATTATTTTTTCTGACATAATAAATTATTTTTAGATGAAAAATAGTTAGTTACCTACATTATCTTTTTACAACAATGAAATCCCGGTTCGTTTGTTCCGGCAAGGTTATGGGTTCACCGGTTTGATAAACAGATACGTGGTTTTTATTAAGTTTCGAAGAATTTACCAGGTAATCGCTTACAGCTTTTGCTCGTTGGCTCGCGAGATTCTCTGAAACGGTAGAATCGGAATTATCAAATATTCTTACATCCGCAGAATCAAAGCTTTTAGCAATCGACTCACCTACCTGTGTTAAGATCTTCGTACCATCACTGCTAAAATTGCTTTTATTAATTTCAAATAATGTTTGATCCGGTACAGAATAAATTATAAAATGAGCATTTGATTTTACCGTAATGTGTGAATCTGATATTTCGTTAAAAGTGGTGTCTGGCGAATTAAAATCTACCTGGTTCCACAAATTAGCACCAGCTAAAGCAAGTTTTGCTGTATCCGGAGACACGTTATTTTGTTCATTAGAAGAATCAACAAAAGTTGTAGTATTCTCTACTACTTTATCTTTATGATAATAATTTACATAATAATAAATAGCTCCAATAATAATGATTATCAAAATAATCCAAAGCCACCAATAATTTTTTCGCTTCGGTTGTACATGTAATTCAGCCATATCAATTTGTTTTTGTATAAATAACCTATCTCAAAATCATGCCATGTATTGAAAATGGAAAACAAGAGGTGGGTGATTGTTAAAATCCATCTTAATAACTAATGTAAATAAGTTCGCGAAGTTACGATAGGGCACAAAGTGGAATTTTTACCCCGATAAAGAAAAATTCGATTCTTAATACCAGGAAATTCCTGTTTTCAAAAAAATAGAAATTATTTTCTAAGTGGCCCGAGTTTTATCAGTGCGATGGATTTTTTCTTTTTTTTGTTTCTTTTCCTAAATCGTGCCAATCATCTTCATCAATATTCACATCATAATGCTTTGCTGCTTTTTTTATATTAGCAAAAGCCTGGTCGCGTTCTTCGTCAGACACTCCTTTTACCTGGTCAAACCTTGCCAATGCGTTTCTTACGTGAGAAGCATCAGTAATCGGCTCTTTTCTTTTCTTTGGAAATGCAAAAACGCTTTCAGGTAAATCGTTTTTTTCTTTGGTGCTTAAATCCCCATGCTCCTCATGAGGCTTCCATGTTGTTTTAGACATAACGATAGGGTTTTTTTAAATGCTTTATTTCAAAAAACCTGCCAGCTGAGGTTAATTTTCATTCCCATTATGCAAATCCACATACAGTAAACAAAGAAATATTGATAGTTTTTGTTTTATAAAAAAAATTATACCACCTCTTAAAAGAAATGGAGCCTCCGAAAGAAAGCTCCATTTGTTTTTTATGTGTAAGAAAATTTAAAAAAAGTTACATGCCTAATAACTTATACATTTCGTCCAATTTTGGCGAAAGAATGATATCCGTACGGCGGTTTTTTGCGCGTCCCTCAGGGGTAGCATTGCTGGCAACCGGTTCGTAATAGCTATGTCCGGAAGAGATGACACTTTTGGGGTCTACTTTATAATTATTTACCAGGATACGAACAATTGCATTAGCCCTGGCAGTGCTCAAATCCCAGTTGTCCTGGTATCTTCCACGAATAGGGATGCTATCGGTATGTCCTTCAATATTAACGGCAACATTTGTGTTGAGATTAAGAACAGCCGCGAGTTTAGACAACGCGTCCACGCCTTTTGGATTTACAACCGCGCTGCCTGAAGGAAACAATAATTGTTCTGAAAGACTAACATACACTTTTC
>JBDTHD010000157.1:0-5937 GCA_039937075.1 Ginsengibacter sp.
GCAAAATTGTTATTGCCATTTAGAGTTTTCGTATTCAGATTAAAGCGCTAATTACGCAACGCGCTACATGCTTATACTTACAAAGAACTATGCTGTCAAAACCGGTCAGCCCCGGGTATTTTTTGAATTCGCAAATTTATGAAAAAATAACGGTTCAGTTTTTAATTGCCAGGTAATCTTTCGAACTAAGGACACAAAATAAAAATTCCAACTATTTGTTCGTTTACTCATATTAGGAACCTTATCCACGTTTCGGTTTTGCAAGACTATCAGCAGGGAATTTTGCTTCCATTATTTTCATCTGGGCGGTGGCCCAATCCTCTACAGCCAATCTCTGGCCAAGCGTAAGTTTTGCATAGCGGTGAATCAATGTATAAGAAGTAAGCGGCATTTCATCTTTTTTAAGCTGCTCGACTATATCCTTGAACTTGTCGTATTGCCTCCAAAGCGGATAAGTAGAAAATGTGGAAAAATTTAAATGCCTTTTACCATCCTCGATATGATTGGCTAAAAACCAGGCAACAGGCTGAATCTTAAAATAAAAAGGATAAACCGTTGTATTGCTATGGCAATCGTTGCAGGAAACTTTTAAAATTTGATGCACGCTATCTGGCATTTGAAAATTAGCCGTAATCTGCTGCTGCGCGATTTCTTCATTTTTATTTTCTACCGGCCTTATAAACTGGATTATAATCAATGCGATAAGCAAAATGATTAAAATGGTTTTTACCACTTTTTTTATTGTATTCTGATTTTTTAACATTGACTCAAAAATAGTCCTTAAATCCGACCTGAACATTATTATTTCCCGATTGCATAATAGTAAACCATTAAAGAATTAAAATTTTTATTTTGTCATAAGAAAAATTATGTCAGTTCCATCAGCCTTAAAATATTATCTCTCTCTTTCAAGGCAGCCAGGTAACCAATTTCAAATATCTGTTCTATATTTCTCATCCTGAACAAGCCAAAAGTATTTAAATGAGGCTCAATAAAAATATTACATCGGTTCACTTTTGAATAAACAGAATTGGCAATCGCAAGATGAAAACATCTTTCAATCATTAACGCTTTTGAAAATTTGGTATTGATATCACTAATGGGTTCTAACCGGTTTACGTGCGAGCCGATAATTTTATCGCACAAATCTACCAACGGTTCTACCGGAAAATTATCTAATACGCCACCATCGACTAATTTACTGTTCTCAATGGAAACTGCCTCAAACAGAACGGGGAATGAAGCTGAAGCAATCAATGGATTGATCAACTCGCCGGAAGAAAAGAAGATGGTTTTATTATGCAAAAAATCAGTAGCGTTTACATAGAGTGGAATCTTCAAACACTCAAAAGAATTTTCAGGAATTGTATCCGTCAATATTTTCCGGATTGTTTCCATAGAAAACAATCCTTCCTTTCTCCACAAAAAATTGGAAATACCAAAATAAGAATGTCGCTTTGCGAGCTCCAGAATTTCATCTGGCGTTTTGCCATAAGAATACAAGGCTCCGAAAATAGCGCCGGAACTGACTCCAGAGATGGCGGCAGGCTTTAGGTTTAATTCATCCAACACTTTTAAAAAACCCAAATGTGCAAAACCTCTTGCACCTCCCCCGCTTAAAACCAAACCGATTTTATTCATTTTTTTTTAAAATTAAATATACACCAAGCGGATGAAAACCAGGAAGGTTTATTACAAAAAACACAAATTAAAAAAGCCAAAAAAAACTTTTTTGGTTTGATATTAAATATCGAGTTTAGAATATTGCTACATAGAATTCAAAAGCGTTCAATTCAAAACATTCTAAAAATTTATTTAAACTTTTTGTAAAAACATTTTTATTGACTTAATATAAATAACTTTAAGGAAACTAATTTGAATGCAGGTTAGAATTATAAAGTTAATCATATCATTCTTCATATTGTTCCCATTAAGTGGTTTCAGCCAGGAGACGGAGTCTGATCATCCTAAAATGGATAAATATTATCCGCGGCCAGCGGAGGAAAAGCCTATTGCCAACCCTGTAACTACGGCGCAGCCCGTTATGACCAACACGCCTTTAGTCAATAACAATAATACGGTTCAACCCAATACGGTTCAGGTGCCCAAACCAGCGGAGCGGCCTGCGCAACCGCCAATGCCTATAGGGTCTGCGGTAACTTCCACGCCGGTAACGGCAGAAACACCAAAGTTGGGCGTCAATAATACCACCACGATTGATCAACCTGCTGCCGTTACGCAAACGACGCCCGTTCAAAAAGCGGTGCCACAGCCGCCACCAGCGGTAATATACAATGATAACAGGTTAGGAAGCAGCTCACCCCAATACGACACGTGGAAAAAAAATAATGACGGCGCTGGTTCCGTCACTACTCAAACCAAATAGTAAAGCAAGGAATAACCAGTTTTTCTATTTTGAACGATCTGTTTTTAAAGAATACAACAATCCTGATTCGACGCCCCTGATTTCTGCAAGCCCTCTTAATCTTCCAATGGCAGAATAGCCGGGATTGGTTTTCTTTTTAAGATCGTCCAACATCTGGTGGCCATGATCGGGACGAAAAGGAAGTGACTTTTTATATTTCTGCTGGATCAATATAATTTCTTTTACGATGGCGGCCATATCATTATCTCCTCCCAAATGATCGGCTTCAAAAAAATTGCCTTCTTCATCTTTTTTTACATTTCTTAAATGCACAAAATGAATCTTTTCATCAATAGCATTTATCATCTCAACCAGGTCATTCTTTGCAGAAGCGCCAAGCGAACCGGTACAAAAACAAACCCCGTTGGCAGCGTTGTCCACTTTATTTAAAAAATAGTTGAAATCCTCAGCATTGCTCACCACGCGAGGAAGGCCCAAAATAGGAAACGGTGGATCATCCGGGTGGATGGCAAGTCTGGCACCACATTCCAGCGCCACTTCGCTTATTTCTTTTTGAAAATAACAAAGATTGTCCCGCAATGCGTTTGCATCAATATCTTTATACCATTCCAGCTTTGCCAACATATCGGTTGTGGTAGTTTTTTGTTCGCCAGGAATTCCATACATCACGACAGACGACAAAGCTTCCAATTCTTTTTCTGAATAGTTTTTGAACCGCTGTTCTGCTTTCGCCACAATTTCGGGGGAATAAGATTGTGCTGCTGTTTTCCTTTTTAAAATAAACATATCAAAAACGGCCAAATCAATCCAGTTAAAATAAAGCGCCAGCGAACCATCGGGCATTTTATAATCCAAAGACGTGCGCGTCCAATCGTTTACCGGCATAAAGTTGTAGGTGATAACTTCAATACCGCAGGCAGCCACATTGCGGATTGAAGTTTTGTATTTTTCTATATAATCTTTATAATTGTCGGTTCTCGTTTTTATACTTTCATGAACAGTAATACTTTCAACCACCGACCAGCGAAAACCTTCCTTTTCCAATTCCATTTTTCGTTTCTTAATTTCATCCACCGTCCATATTTCCCCGTGCGGAATGTGATGCAACGCCGTTACGATTCCTGTAGCGCCTGCCTGTTTGATGTCCTGTAAACTCACAGGGTCGTCCGGGCCATACCACCGCCACGTTTGTTCCAATTGATACATGTTTTATTTTTTTCTTTTGATTTAAAAAGGTTCTTTCTTGCAAAAAGATTTATTTTGATAAAGGTAAATAAAGTAAAATTTTGAAAAACAATTTCTGGTAGGGGCAGGTCGCGGCCTGTGACAACATAACACGAAAGGAAATAAAAAAAGCAACTATTTGTTGATTTACTGTAGTTCCAAGACTTATCTTTTTCGCAACGTTGTTTGAGCCCGCTTTTTTTCCGAAACTGATTTTATAATGGTCTGGCCATGTATCAATTGCTTTTGCTTTTTAAGCTTCGAAAGCAAATTGGCGTAAGACTCATCTACCAATTGTTTCATATACGCTTTGGGGAATTTATTTTTATCCGGTACCAAAATATAGCGATACTGTTTTCCGTTTCCTAAAAGAATATGTTCAGGATCTGAGAGTTCATTTCCCCAATAAAAACCAAAATGAACATTTTGATTGGGCCGGTAAATTACAACGGCACAAATATTATCTCCCACTTTATCAGTAATTGACCAACCTAAAGAAACCGCATTATAATTGTCGTAAATTAATTCATTTGCCTGCGGGCACAAATCCCATGCGAAGGCTCGAAGCCACATAACTACGTCTATGACTTCCTGGCTATAAGGTTTCAAGAAAATTTTAAGCTCTTTTGTGTGCGCATTGCCCATTTTGCAAATTTATAGGTAACATCGTCTACAATTGTTTGCGTTCTGAACACAAAGCTATTTTATTATAATAAAGATTTTTTATAAAATATCTAACGAATTCATTTTAAAAAAAACGGCTTTTATCAATCAAAATTAGCGGCGTGCACACAGAATACGGCGAAACAATTCTCCTTATTCGTTGTGTTAAAGATTTAAATGCCTCTGTTAATGTTAGTTCAAAAATCCCGTTCTGCAATCCTTGGACTTTGATTTGCATATTCCTGTTTACAATTATATTTTTTAACGGGTTTACAAAATTTCACGATTGCGTAAGTCAAAATAAACAATTTTATGAAAAAAATACTAGTATTAGTTCTTGCAACTTCGCTTAGTTATGGAGCCTTCGCTCAAACTGAATCCAAAATGGATGACCACAAAATGGACCAAAGCAAAATGAAGTCAGAAAAGATGGACAGGACGCACAAAGATTGTGTGATGATGAAAGACAACAAAATGATGGTTTATAAAGATGGTAAAACCATGGATATGGACAAAGACATGACGCTGAAAAATGGCACCACAATAATGACCGATGGAACCGTAAAAATGAAAGACGGAAAAACCATGAAAATGAAAAATGGTCAAGTGATGGATATGAAGGGTAAAACTACCTGGATGAAAGGTGATAAGATGATGGGCGATAAGATGATGGGTGACAAGAAGTAAATTATTCTAATCAATGAAAAATGCCGTCAGCAAAAAGCTGGTGGCATTTTTTTTAAACTTATTTTTTACCCTGCCAAAGCGAGACATTTTTAGGAAAGAGTGAAAAGCAGTAAACGAAGAAATTGCGCGGATTTTTATTTTGCTTAAGATAAAACAGGAAATCATCTTATTTGTTCTTTTACTGTCTCGGTTATCATATCATTTTTCACCTTACACCTGAAAACGCTATAAGATTTTGCTTTCCATAAAAGGCCTGGCCAAACCTAATAGGTTTTCATCCGCCTGCTATTATTAGTAAAGCAAAAAATCTAAAAGCGTTGCTGTCCTAGAGTTTGCAAATCAGGAGGGACAAAGCTCATACTAATATAATTGTCCGTAGTTTCAAACTGTCACGAATGGTTATACTGACTAATTTTTTTTGGGAGCAAAAAAGATTCCTGTCAAAGGCCGATGAAAAAAACTGATTAACATGGCTTCTGTCTGTTGGGTTTTGTTTTCTGAGAACTTCAACAGGCCTGAGCGGTTTTAAAAATAGCTTAACCACCAATATTTGTGGGAAGATTTTAAACGATCGTATCTTTTACAAACCGGGTATAACGAAACCACAACCGCAATCCAGATCAGATAAACCATTCCTAAAGACAGGCCCGCATCAGGCGCCTTGAAATATAAAAAACCGGTCTTTGCCTCTGCCAGCGTATGGCGTTTTGCAAAAAAAAGAACCAAACAAATAAGATGAATAAGAAAAAAATGAATAAAAAAATAGAAAAACGGAACCCGTCCATATACTGAAATAATCTGCACCAATTTCCCCTTGATCTTTTCAAATAAAGAAAGGCAAATAATTGCCGGGCCTAAAGTCATTGATAAAAAAAGAAGCGATGGAGGATATTTTGTAACATTCAAAAAAGAAAGAATAGTGAAAATAAAATTCTTTTGATAATGCCATTTAGAAGGATCTCCATAAATATTGGAAA
>JBDTHD010000158.1:0-2180 GCA_039937075.1 Ginsengibacter sp.
TGAACCATGCAGGAATTGAAAAAAGTAATTTACTAATTATCCTCAATGATAATTGCATGAGCATTGACCCAAATGTGGGTGCGCTTAAAGAATACCTAACCGATATTACTACTTCTCAAACGTATAACAAGTTGCGCGACGATTTCTGGAAAGCTTTAGGAAAGCTTCCGGGCAAAACTTTTTCAAGAAAGATGGTAGGGAAAATTGAAACTTCTCTGAAAGGAATGGTGAGTAAAAGCAGCAATCTTTTTGAATCATTAAACATCAGGTATTTCGGCCCAATAGACGGTCACAATATTACCAAGTTGGTGGATACTTTGCAGGACATGAAAGACATTCCAGGGCCAAAATTATTACACATAAAAACGGTAAAAGGCAAAGGTTTTGAACTGGCCGAAAAAGACCAAACCAAATGGCACGCACCAGGTTTGTTTGATAAAATCACTGGTGAAATTTATAAGAAAAAATTTGACATTCCCCAGCCTCCAAAATACCAGGATGTTTTCGGCCAAACTATTATTGAGCTTGCAGAAAAAAATGATAAAATAATGGGCGTTACTCCCGCGATGCCAAGCGGCTGTTCTTTAAAATATATGATGGAAAAAATGCCCAACCGCGCCTTTGACGTTGGCATTTGTGAACAACATTCTGTAACGCTCAGCGCCGGAATGGCGACGCAGGGATTGCGTGTTTTTTGCAATGTGTATTCTTCATTTATGCAGCGCGCTTACGACCAGGTAATTCATGACGTAGCTCTTCAAAATTTGCCGGTTGTTTTTTGTCTGGATAGGGCAGGGTTGGTTGGAGAAGACGGTTCAACTCACCAGGGCGCTTATGATATTGCTTACATGCGGTGCATTCCAAACATGGTAGTAAGTGCACCGATGAATGAAAGCGAATTACGAAACCTAATGTACACTGCGCAATTAGAATCCACTAAAAATCCTTTTGTAATCCGCTACCCTCGGGGGCAGGCGGTTAAAGCTGACTGGAAAACGCCGATGAAAGAAATTAAAATTGGTAGTGGAAGAAAATTAAAAGACGGTGAAGAAATCGCGGTTCTTTCTTTTGGGCACCCGGGAAATTTTGCCGCTGCGGCGATAAGAGAATTAAAGTCAGAAGGATTAAATCCTGCACATTATGACATTCGTTTTGTAAAACCGTTGGACGAAGAATTATTGCATGAAGTATTCCACAAATATTCTAAAATAATTACGGTGGAAGACGGAACCGTTGTTGGTGGTTTCGGTTCAGCTATTTTAGAATTTATGAATGCGAATCATTATAAAGCGGAAGTAAAAATTTTGGGTATACCAGATGAAATTATAGAGCACGCTTCTCAAAAGCAACAGCAAACTGAGGCTGGCATTGATGCTAATTCTATTGCAAATGCTATTAGGGAAATCACTAAAATAGATGTAGTAAAATTGTTGGAGAACTAGATTTCTTTTTAAAAAGTTTAGAATTGTTTAGTGGGTTTAGGCAGGTTAGAATTCCCCAACTTTATTCGTACTAATCGCCGCCTGAATATGTTTATTTAGGCAGGCGGGACAACAAAATAAAAATCCACCTTATTTCTTCGTTTACTGAAAATTAATTTCTACGAATGATTCGGTGACATATAAAACACCAACTTTCCACCATTCATTATTTCATTCTGCGTAATGTATAATCGATTCAAGGGTTTACCGTTTAATTCTATTTTTTGGACATAAACATTTTTATCACTTTGATTTTTGGCTTCAATAGAAAAAGTTTTTCCATTTTCTAAATGAAAGATTGCTGAATTAATCGCAGGACTTCCGATTTGATAATCAGGCGAACCCGGCGCTACCGGATAAAATCCAACCGTGCTGAAAATATACCACGCGCTCATCTGGCCCGTATCGTCGTTTCCGCCTAAACCTGCCGCGCCGGTATGATATTGATTGTTTAAAATCATTCGAACCGTTTGTTGCGTTTTCCATGGCTCGTCTGTCCAGTTGTATAAATAAGCAATATGGTGAGAAGGTTCGTTGCCATGAACGTATCCTCCGATGATACCATCTCTCGCAATGTCTTCTGTTTCTGCGAAAAATTTATCCGATAAATGCATAGTAAAAAGAGTATCCAAATAATTAGTAAACTTCTTCTTTCCGCCCATCAACTGAATTAAAGAAGCAGGATCCTGTGGAACGAAC
>JBDTHD010000159.1:0-11867 GCA_039937075.1 Ginsengibacter sp.
AAGCATTCCAGGAATTACATAAAGATAAGAGTGCTGAAATGCTGAAACGATTACAGAATGTAGCTATTCACAATGGAAATTTATTTGCAGAATTAATGGAAACGGTGAAGTATTGTTCGCTTGGGCAAATCACTCATGCCTTGTACGAGGTCGGTGGCCAGTATCGCCGAAATATGTGATCCGGTCGAATGTTATGTACAGTAAACAGACAAATAAGACTGATTTTTATACTGATTTCCAATGATAACTTTTATCCTCAAAAACTTTCTATTAAAATTTAATCGTTGAAATCACAATAATCAAAAAAAATTGTTCTTATTATTGTAGGCAATCTAAATTTTTTATTATGTCTAAAATTGGGATTTTTGTAATTGGCTTTTTATTATTGGTATCAGGCGGCTGCGGTAAAAAATCTTCAGGAAGCGATTCGGCGAAGCCTTTGTTAAGCATTGGAAATGTGCAAGACGCGAGGGCTAACTCCTCTCCAACTACATTTCATTTCGTTGTAAGCCTCAACCAGGCTTCGTCGCAGGAAATAGACGTAAATTATCAAACAGTTGATGGTACAGCTAACGGCAATAACTACACGCAAAAGTCCGGAATATTGACTATTCCCGCCAATCAATCCAGTGCTGGAATTGATATAGAGGTAAAAGGTGATAGCACGCGTGATGCTCCAAAGATATTTTATGTTCAGTTAAGCAATCCTACAAATGCTACTCTTTCTGAAAATGTGAAAGGTAAAGGCACCATATACTGTGATGGAACTTATTTGCCGGTTAATGATTCAGGTTTTGTTGCGCCTACTTCTTATGCGGGGTTATCTTTAAAATGGAGTGATGAGTTTAGCGGGAATTCTATAGATAATAACACCTGGAATTATGATTTGGGGGGCAGTGGTTGGGGCAATAATGAATTGGAAACTTATACTGACAATTCAAAAAATTCTTTTGTTACCAGGGGCGGCTATTTAGTGCTGGAAGCGCGGCAGGAACCTTTCGGGTCAGCAAATTATACCTCTGCACGAATGTTGACAATGGGTAAAAAAGATTTTACCTATGGTAGAATAGATGTAAGGGCAAAGCTTCCAAAAGGGCAGGGAGTATGGCCGGCAATTTGGATGCTTGGTAGTGACATTGCGAGCACACCATGGCCTGCTTGTGGGGAAATTGACATGATGGAATTACTGGGAAACCAACCCGATAAAATTTATGGAACTGCACATTGGTCAAACGGAGGACAAAATGCTAGTTTGGGCGGCAGTTATACAATGCCCTCAGGAGATTTTTCACAGGAGTTTCACGTTTTTAGTATTGCGTGGGATTCTTCGAAAATAGACTGGTATGTAGATAATTATAAATATTATACAGCGCCAAAAAGCAGTATGGTTGGTTCTTATCCGTTTGATAAGCCTTTTTTTATTATTTTAAACGTAGCAGTGGGAGGCGCATGGCCCGGAAATCCTGACGGCACTACCGTTTTTCCACAACGGATGATTGTCGATTACATAAGAGTTTATCAAGAACAGTAAACGAAGAAATAATTGGTTTTTTTATTTCAATAATTTTATTTGATATTTTCACATCTTCACATTTTGACATTTGCCAATTACGTAATTGCCGAGTTAATAAATTATCTCTTATCTTAGTTTTTACAAACAGATTTATGGCATTAAGCAGAATATGGGCCACCTTTATTATTGTTGCATTTCTTGCCGCATCTTTTCAATGTATTTTTATAAAGGGGAATACCAATATTTACAGCCGGATGGTGGTAGGAAAGGCTGGTGATACGTCAAATACAGTGGCTTTAGATTCTGCTGCTATTTCTCCTTTTATTTTGAAAAAATTGCAAAGCGACAAAGTTTATAGTGATGGGACTTCCAAATTCAGTAAAAATTCCGATGGTAATTATATAGGCTATAAACAGCAACAGGCTGATGGAATTGTTTCCACCGCAAAAACTGCCGTTGATATTTCCATCAATCTTATCGGCATTATGGCTTTGTTTATGGGATTTATGAGCATCGCCGAAAGGGCAGGTGGGATAAGGCTTCTTTCAAAAATTATCGGGCCGTTCTTTTCAAAATTATTTCCTGAATTACCAAAAAACCATCCCGCTATGGGACACATGGTAATGAATTTTTCTGCGAATTTATTGGGATTGGATAATGCCGCCACGCCCTTTGGTATTAAAGCAATGGAAAGTTTACAGGAGTTAAATCCTAACAAGGATACCGCAACTAATTCGCAGATTATGTTTCTGTGTCTGCATGCGTCAGGCCTTACTTTGATTCCTGTAAGTATTATTGCTATTCGTGCATCTCTTAATGCGGCCAATCCTACTTCAATCTTTATACCCTGCATGATTGCCACTTTTGCAGCAACCATAGCGGCCATGCTGGTGGTGTCTTTCAAACAAAAAATTAATGTGTTACAACCTGTGATATTATTATGGGTTCTCGGACTTTCTGCGGTTATTTCTTTGATGGTGATTTATTTAAAAACTCTGGATTTTACTGGTGTTCAAACTTTTTCCGGAGTGCTAAGCAACGGCCTTATTTTATTACTTTTTTTCCTTATTATATTGGGAGCTTTGTATAAAAACGTAGATATTTTTGACGCATTTGTTGAGGGTGCCAAAGGTGGCTTTGAAGTGGCAGTAAAAATAATTCCTTATTTAGTCGGCATGTTGGTTGCTATCAGTTTGTTACGTACAAGCGGCACGTTTGAAGTGATTATTGATGGAATGAGAAATCTTTTCAATGCGATAGGAACCGACACAAGATTTGTTGCAGGACTGCCAACGGCGCTGGTAAAACCTTTGAGTGGAAGCGCTGCCCGGGGAATGATGATCGATACGATGACTACCTACGGCCCGAATTCCTTTGCTGCTGATTTGTCTTCCATTCTCCAGGGAACGTCAGATACAACTTTTTATATTGTTGCTGTTTACTACGGCGCAGTTTCTATTAAAAATACGCGCTATTCAATTGGCGCAATGTTGATTGCTGATTTAGTCGGAATAATAACTTCGGTTTTGTTAGCTTATTTATTTTTTGGAAACGTGCATTAAGTTCGCATATATCAAAATAAAAATCCTTCATATTTGCTGCTTTACTACAAAACTTATTTATTCC
The DNA here is from genome assembly GCA_039937075.1 of Ginsengibacter sp. Classification (GTDB taxonomy): domain Bacteria; phylum Bacteroidota; class Bacteroidia; order Chitinophagales; family Chitinophagaceae; genus Ginsengibacter. The sequence goes on from JBDTHD010000159.1 coordinate 3,140, forward strand.
AATAAGTCAGCCAATCTATCAGGCGGCTCGTAAAGCCATATTCATTATCAAACCATGCTACTACCCGCGCGTGGTTTCCTATCACAGCCGTTTGGGTACCATCAATTATACATGAATGGCTGTTCCCTTTTATATCAAGCGACACCAACGGCTCATCGGTATAGTCCAGGATTCCTTTGTATTCATTTTGGGCCGCCGTTTTGAACATTTTATTGATTTGTTCTGCCGTTATTTCGTCTTTTAGTTGTATCGTAAATGAAGCCATGGCTCCATTAGCCACAGGAACCCTTGTTGAGAAAACATTGATTTTATTTTTCAACCCAGGGAGCAAACGGTTCAACGATTTGTGAAGATCAATCGCGACTGGGATAATTGATTCTGCAGCCGCACGTCCTCTTCTGAATTGTTCATTCGGCATATCTACTAAAGCCTGGCGCGATGTATAAGAATGAAGAATATTTATGTGAACAGATTGTATTCCTATAGAATTTAAAATATAAAGTACATGGACTGAGCAATTGGTCATGCAACCGCCCGGCGACAGAATATCGATAGTTCCGGTCGAACCATTTTGATTGTGGCCAAAAATACGTAAGTCTATATCTTCTGCACCTGTAGTCGACAACAGAACTTTTTTTGCTCCGGCAGTTAAATGTTTTGAAACGTTCGGTTTATCCAAAAACTTTCCTGAACATTCCAGGACTACATCCACATTTAAGTCTTTCCATGGCAGTTGAAGAGGGTCTGCGTTTTGACAGGCTAAAATTTCTTTCTGATCAACTTTCAGGAACTTTTCATCAGCTTTTATTTCATGATTGAAAGTTCCATAAACTGAATCATATTTTAAAAGATAAGTGAGATTTTTTAAAGGCATTATATCATTAACCGCCACTATTTCAAAAAGGTCATCTTCAATTAGCCTTCTGAACAACAGGCGACCTATGCGCCCCATTCCATTAATTGCTACCCGCATCCAATTTTTTTTATATGCAAATATCAGTAAGAAAAATGAACTTGAAACTTATAGAAAATGACCCTGCATTTTTTGGTGAAAAGAAATGGCACGGGATATACCTGTGCCACGAAAAATTAATAATTTATAATAATTCTTACATTCCTGTTAAGAAGGCAATTGCTGCCATTATACCCAGAAACAATAAAATAATACCAATCGCAACGAAGGTATCGTGTAGTTCTACAGAGTTAACTTTTTTCATAATTTTCAAGTTTTTAATGTTAACAATAAAATTTCCTTGGAGAGGGAAAATCGGAAAAAAATCCTGAAGTACGACTGTTTTCTAAGGGATGGATTAATACAAATTTAATTTTTTTTTTCTATAAACGCAAGTTTTTGCGAAAGAAAAACTGACGAATCCTCAAATATTTTAAATAAATAAAATGTTTTTTAATACTTATGCGAGTAATGCTTTTTATGTATTGGAATAATTTTCAATTTACTTTTTCTTCCATAAGCATTAGTGTTTCAAATATTTTCTCGTATTGAGCATTTTCAACTGATAACTCCTGCAACTTTTGGTTATATTTTTTTTCTGCCTCAACGAACTTCTGATTGTCTGAATAAATTTCCGGTAAAGCAAGATTAGCTTCTAACTGCTTTTTTTCCTCTGTCTTTTTTGCTATCTTTTCTTCCAATTGTTCGAATTGCCTTTTTATCTTTTGCAGCTCTTTTTGTTGCTCCCGATCTTCAATAGTATTATTACTTAATTTCTTTTCAGCTGGGGTGGGTTTTTTCTCCGAAACAGATTCCTTCTTTTTCTCCTGGCTGTTTTCTGTCGCTTTTCTTTCCAGTTTCCAACGTTCCCATTCATCGTAAGTTCCCACAAATTCTTTTATTTTGTAATTTTCAATTTCCCAAATTTTATTGGCGGTTTTATTTACAAAATACCGGTCGTGGCTTACCAAAATATAGCTGCCTTCGTATTTATTGAGCGCTTCAATTAGAAGGTCAACAGAATGCATATCCAGGTGGTTCGTAGGCTCATCAAGCAATAAAAAATTGGCTTTGCTCACAATGGTTTTGGCGAGTGCAACCCGCGCTTTCTCGCCGCCACTTAATACTTTTATTTTCTTTTCTACATCATCGCCGCTGAATAAAAAACAACCTAACAATGTCCTTAGTTCCAATTCGGTTTTTCCACTTCCGGAATAATTCATTTCTTCCAGTACTGTATGGTCCATGTTCAATGCTTCTAATTGATGCTGCGCATAAAACGCATCTTTTACATTATGGCCTTCGATTCTTTCTCCCTCAAAAGGCTCCGCGCCCGCTACCATCCGAAGCAAAGTTGATTTACCTTTTCCATTGGCACCTATCAATCCTATTTTATCACCGCGATTAATTTCTGCTCCTGTACTTTCAACAATTTTTAAATCGCCGAAACTTTTACTTGCCTCTTTTAAAGTACATAAAATTCGTCCCGGCTGATTGCCTATGGTGAAATTGATACGCATGTTCGGCCTTTCTAATTCCGTATTTTCTATCCGATCAATTTTATCGAGGCGCTTCATGATACTTTGTGCCTGTGCAGCTTTGGACGCTTTTGCTTTAAATCGTTCTACGAATTTTTCCTGCTGGCGTATATAGTCCTGCTGGTTTTCATAAGCACGTTTTTGTAATTCGATGCGCTGTTCTTTTTCCTGTAGATAATATGAATAATTACCCGTGTAAAAATGCAATTCCTGCTGATAGAGCTCTACAATTTTTGTTACCATTCTATCCAGAAAATACCTGTCGTGCGAAACAATTACAACCGAACCACGGTAATGCTGTAAATATTTTTCGAGCCACTCTATAGAAGGTAAATCCAAATGGTTGGTTGGCTCATCCAGTAACAAAACATCAGGGTTCATTAATATCATTTTTGCCAGCAAAACCCTCATTCTCCAACCTCCGCTAAATTGTTTGTAAGGCTTTTGCAAATCTGCATTCGCAAATCCTAATCCTTGTAAAATCTCTTCCGTTTTATGATGTATATCATAGCCTCCAAGAACTTCCAGCTCATGTAATTTATCTCCATAAACATGTGCTAAGGATTCGTCTGAAGTTTTTTCCAGTTCAATCCCTATCTGTTCTATTTCTTTTTCCAATTGCTGAACGCGCTCGAAGGCGCTTAATGCCACTTGCATGATTGAATCTTCTGTATCAAAGCTTAGAAGATCCTGGTGCAGAAAGCCAATGGTGGTTTCTTTTCCTTTTTCTACTGTACCAACCGAGGGAAGAAATTGAGTAGTTAACACTTTTAATAAAGTGGATTTTCCGGTGCCGTTATATCCTATCAGTCCAATCCTTTCATTGGGTTGTATGTGCCAGGTGGCATCTTTTACAATGACTCTCGCGCCAAATTCAAACGTAACATTCTGTAAACCTAATAACATAAGAAGTAAAAAATAAGAAATTTAAAATAACAGATAAAAAAGCATAGATACTTTTTTAAAGTGTGCAAAATTAAGAAAATATAAGCATTTTGTTGTTGTTGCTTATTATGAAAAGCATTGCGGGTCAAAGTAAAAAAACAAAAATCTCGTTAATTTCTTCTTTTACTGGTAATTGTTTTCCAAAAGAAAAGATCATTCGAACCCAAATGAAAAAAGCACTTCATAGAAGTGCTTTTTTCATAAAATTTAAATATCGGTTTTATTATTCCTAATTATTTCTGTCGTTGATTTGCCTTTGCGGCGGTGTTGTTGTCGGTGAAGTTTGAGAATTAGGATCCCTTACCGGCTGCTGTGTCGAATTATCTATTTGATTTTCCTGGCGATCCGGCTTAGGCTGTTGTACAGCTCGATGTGGCGTTTGCCGCTGAGGTGTATTTACTGGCTGCTGGTTTATTTTATTTTCATTTTTCTTATAAGGATTAGGTTTTGTAGATGGTTGGGGGTTATTATTTGAAAACTTCCGCGTCGGTGTATTATTTCTCACCGCTGGTTTTTCGGATTGGTTATTCTGGGGTGTATTCTTTTGAATTTCCCGATGGGGATCAGGGTTTTCAATTACTTTTTGATCATTGTTGTTCTGCGAAAAAGTCCTGGTTGGCGTATTACTCCTCACCGGATTTTCCTGCGGATTATTTTGCGGAGTTGTATTTTGGTCATTACGGTTAGGCATTGTTGGCCGGCTTTCTGAAGGAGGCGTTTCGTTTGTACCCGGAAAAACTCTTGCCGGTGTATTATTTCTTCCAGGTGTTACAGATGGAGTATTGTTATTTACCGGAGGTTCGTTCCTGATAATTTGAGGGGTTTGATTTTGAGGAAATTCCCTAACCGGCGCAGAATTGGACGGCGTGGTAACTCTCTGCGGTCTTACGTTTGAAGAGTTAGAAGGTTGCTGATTTACTGTCGGTCTGAATATCCTTACAGAATTATTATTAACCTGCGGTGCTGCTGGTGTATTGGAAGTTACTACGTTATATCTGCGGATTGTTGTTCCGGTACTTCTTTCTACATCTCTTACCGGAGGTCCTTGATTATATGACGACCTTGTTCCGTTACCAATATTCCTATTGTTTACCACAGTTGTATTATTAATGATTGTGGTGTTATTAATGATGGTTACATTTCTTGATCGGTCTACATAATAATTATTAATACGGGAGCTGTTCATATAACGACCAGGTACAAATGTCCAGTCGTTATGAGGAATAGACCCATAATTAATATTAGCACCCATGCCCGGACCGAGTGGGGCCCATCCATAATAATCGCCACCGCCTCTCCATGAAACCCAGGCCGGCGCCCACTCGTAGCCTGGAACCCAAACCCATCCATAGCGAAAATCATTTAGCCATCTGCCATAATGAAACGGCGCCCATCCCCAGCTATAATTGGAAACCCAGGTCCATCCATAATCTGTATATACCCAACTTCCATTTGAAGAATAAGGTCTAAAACCTGCCTGGTTAGGAATCCAAACGTAACCGTAATTGCCATAATTCATCCAATTGCCGTAAGGACTTAAATCATCATAAAATTGCTGGTATGTAATTGTTTGATCCTGGCTGTAGGATTGATTAGTGTTATTGTCAGTGTTTCCCTGGTAATATCTCGAACTCGTGCAAGAGGATATTAAAATTACGATGGAGAGAATTAAAGTATTGTATAAGTATTTCATAATTTAATGTTTACGAGTAAGACGCATAAAATTTACCAAGGTTAATTTTTACAATAATTATTACGATTATCTTAACTCTTTTATGATAATAATCTTTCTTTACAATTTACATCTTTTATAGGATGATAAAACAGCTTTTTAGAATCTTATCATTTCTTTTTATCGATCAGTAAACTAACACCCGCCTGCACGCCCGGATGACTTTCGCAGAACGGAAACCAATCCCGCAGAATGAACTTTTCCGGCAGGCATTCGGGCAGGAATAAGCCAGGTTTTTATTTTAGAAATTCACTGGGCTTCCAATCAGATTTTGGATTGAAATATTTCCACAACAAAGCAGATAATTTTCGCGTAAGCACCCAGGCTTCGTTATCATGTTCCCAACTGGTGTCTTTATTATTTTTAGTACAAATACAAAATATATATGGATGTTTTCCATTCACATATAAAACTTCATCTCTTGTAGCATCTACAGCGCCACTTTTATCTGCCACAAAAATATTGGGCGGTATTTGAGAGATGGCATCTTCATCCCAAAACTGGCGGCTCATCATGCGCAACATTCTATCGCTTATTTGTTTGTCAATGATCTTATTTTCAACAATCATTTTCATCAACGTTGCCATTTCCCTGGGAGTAGTTTGACCCCAGCCATATTCATTATAATTTTCTTTTCTACCAGCCGTGCGGCTATTTACGCGCGTGTATTTCATTCCCAGGCTATCCATGTATTTATTGATTTGAGTTCCGCCGCCTGCAAGACCTTGCATCCAAAGGCTCGCACCATTATCGCTCATGCTCATCATCAGCATTACCAAATCGTTCAGTGCAACTTTTTGGCTGTCTTTAAATGAGGCAAGGATTTCCTGCCCTTCAGAATAGCGAACAGAATCAGTGAAAAGCATATCCTGGTGATAGGATAATTCACCGTTATGTATTTTATGCATCAGGCCAATAAAAATGGGCACTTTCACCATGCTTGCCGTAGGAAAAATCGTATCGGCATTTACTTCAGCAATTTTATTTTTTGATAAATCATAAACATATACCCCCACATCGCCATTAAAACCTTTTAATAAGTTGCTGATTTCGTTTTGCAGATGTGTATCTGTTTTTTGTGCAAACGTGGTCACTGTTGCAAACAGAAAAATAAACGCCAATATTTTTTTCATTTAATAATTTTTTGTGAAGATGAAATTAAGAAATGATTTTTGAAATTTATTTTTTCTGAAATCAAATCTCTTTCCTAAAAGTGTATTTACAATTAATAGTTTACAAAAAAAGCTATTTCGTTTCGTGACTTAATGACTTTGATTAGCATACTTAAAAATTATCAATGAAATAGAAATTAGCAATATTTGTTGCATTACTATAATATTATTTTTTCTACAGAAAGGAAAGCTTTTTTTTATAAAAAAGCTACCCGGATTTTTACATCCGGGTAGCTTTTTATTTTCAAGGGAATAAAGATTTCAGATATTTTAAAGCATTTTATCCATTAGCTGAATAAACCGCCTTTTCTTAATTCCTGGCTCTTTTCACCAATCAAAAATCCATTTTGATAAATTTGAATCTTATAATTTCCTTGCTTAAAGTGATTATTAGGCGCGAATGAAAATTGTACTTTTTTTGTTTTAGCAGTTTCTAAATCAACTGGCAACTTAGCTGTAAAAGTTTTATTGCTGCTATCACGTGTAACGAATGTATTGCCTGATGAATCAGGAGTAGTCACTGGTTGTCCGTCAGGGCCTATCACGACTACATATAAATTCGTCATTCCAGGGGCAACAATCCTGTTATTTACGTCAAAACTCACTAACAATTTATCAACTCTTCTTGCCACTGTAGAAACTTTTTGCTTGCCATTCTTTCTTACTTTAACAGGAGTAATAGAAATGTTGTCTGCATTTAAAGTAGAGGCTACATCTACTTTTGTCTCAAGCGCTTTCTTTATCACAACTGTAGAATCAAGGTTGCGGGATAAAGTTTGGTTCTGAGTAGTAAGTACAGCCACATTTTGATGGAGGCTATCGTTCTGTTGAGTTAGCATCGCAATTTGAGATTGCAAATCGGTGATTTGTCCGTTAAGCTGTGCAATTAAATCACGTGCTTTTGACAATTCTGCCGCAGTCACATTTTTCTTATGTAAAATGCTGCGTATTTCAACTTTCATTTTTGTAATTTCATCGTTGCTGGCAGTCAATTTACCGTTCATATCGGTATTAGCTGTTTGCATTGAATCCAGGCGGGCCAACGAAGCATCAAAGTTTGATTGAATGTTGCTTTTGTCAGAAGTTTCCTGTGCGATTTCTGTTTGTTGTGCTTTTAGATTATCGTTATTCCTGCTGTGATCAAAAATAAAAAATCCGCCAAGTAATATTATTGCAGCAATTAGTAAACCGATGAATAAATTTTTTGGATCACGCGGTTTTTTTTTGCCAGTATCAGTTTGATCTGTATACTCATTCATGTGTAAATTGTTTAATGATTAATAAATGGAAAATAAAAAATTTCTGATAAGATTAAAAGAGATTTCCAGTTGAATTATAGAATATTTTTTTAATTATATATACCATAAAGTCTAAAACCATGCCATTCTTAATTTGCTCAATTAAGTGTACATGCAATAACAAAATTTTAATAGTTTTTAGTAGAATGTAAGTAATACAACGGTTAAAAAGTTCATTTTGTTAAAACAATTTTAATTCAAAAGCTCATTACATTTGTAATCGAAAAATATAGTTACCGGCTGAAAACACAATAACGTTTTCACTTTTCTATTTTTTTTCTTCTACTTTTAATTATAAAATTTTTTAAAAAATGTCTACCAACTCTCATGTGAAAAAGAAAATCACAGGTATTTTAGCCATCATTTTTTTACTACCTGCGCTGATATCCTTTATAATGTGGACGTCAATAGGCATGAGGTTTTCCGATATGAACCAGGTTTCTAAAGAAGAAACTTTTTTGGGATATTTTTCAGGTATATTTAAGAACATTCATGCTGTTGATATCGTCTCCATCATTTTTTGCCTGATTGCTATTATTCTTGCATCAAGAAGTTTCCAAAAGAAATTACTTTCATTAAGAATACTTATGCTACTTACCGTTTTGATTTCTATTTTTATTATTATTTTCGATATTTCACAGTTAGTTTAATTACTATTGATAATAAAATTGAACGGTTCCAAGCAATTGTTTTTCTTTAGAATAACATTTTTGAATTTCAGGCAAATTTTTATCATCATAAGCATATCGCCATATAAAATAATTCCTGCCTGTTTCATCAACTGAAATCTTTTGCTTTGGCTGGTTATCACTATCGTATTCAAACATATAATCGGGTAAAAGCCGGTTGGCTATTTTGTTGTAATGTACAACGTCTGTAAGGCGGTTGCTGTCGTCATAATAATAAAAATACTTTTTATCGTTGCTTTTTCCCGCGGGGTCTTCTTCTATAATATTGCCTTTATCGTCAGAAAGAAAAGTAATAGTTGAAACAAGAAAATTATTTTTTTTGCGAACCATTTTTACAGGTTTCCCATTTTGATAATAATATTCATGCGTTTCTGTAATCCCGCTGCTGTCGCCATCTCCAAC
>JBDTHD010000160.1:0-6781 GCA_039937075.1 Ginsengibacter sp.
AAATTGGATATCACATTTTATCGTGATGATATTCGCAAAGAATTGCACGAGCCCAATCAAACCGATATATCGTTTTCTTTAGAAGATAAAAATGTAATTCTGATTGATGATGTATTATTTACCGGTAGAACTATCCGTGCGGCGTTAGACGCCATCTTGTCTTATGGACGCCCCAAAAAAGTTGAACTTTGTGTTTTGGTTAATCGACGCTATAGCCGACAACTTCCCATCCAGCCTGACTACTGTGGCAAATCTATTGATTCCATCATTTCCCAAAAAGTAAAAGTTGAGTGGGACAAGGAAGAAGTGAATTTGTATTGAAAGCGCGCTAATCTAAATACTTTTCAGAAAAAAATTTCACGCCCGTTTTATCTTTTTTGCCGCATTACTTTTTTTCATTTAGCTTTGACATTTAATGCAACTATCAACCAAACATCTTCTCGGCATTAAAGATTTACAACTTCGAGATATCGAATTAATTCTATCCACCGCCACCCAGTTTAAAGAAGTATTACAACGTCCGATAAAAAAAGTGCCCTCGTTGCGCGACACTACAATCGTAAATTTATTCTACGAAAATTCAACGCGGACAAGGATTTCATTTGAACTCGCTGAAAAAAGACTGAGTGCCGATACGCTTAATTTTTCCGCTTCAGGTTCATCTGTCTCAAAAGGAGAAACGTTACTGGACACGGTAAATAATATCCTTTCGATGAAAGTCGATATGGTAGTGATGCGACATGGAGCGAGCGGAGCACCATATTTTCTTGCCAAACATATTCCGGTAGCTATTGTTAATGCCGGCGACGGAATCAATGAGCATCCAACGCAGGCTTTATTAGACGCTTTTTCTATCAAAGAAAAATTGGGAAAGCTGGAAGGAAAAAAAATTGTTTTGGTGGGTGATATTATGCATTCGAGAGTGGCGCTTAGCAATATTTATTTATTAAAAAAAGCAGGTGCAGAAGTGATGGTAGCAGGTCCGCCAACATTAATTCCAAAATACATTGCAAAAGCATTTGATATCAGAGTGGAATATAATTTGGAAAAGGCGCTGCGATGGTGCGATGTTGCAAACATTCTGCGTATTCAATTAGAAAGGCAAAACCAGGTTTTATTTTCTTCGTTGCGGGAATACAATTTGGCGTATGGCGTCAATAAAAAATTGTTGGATAGCCTGGATAAAGAAATCGTAATTCTCCATCCCGGACCTATAAACAGGGGAGTGGAAATTGACAGTGATGTCGCAGATTCAAAACAATCCATTATTTTGCAGCAGGTAGAAAACGGAGTGGCTATAAGAATGGCTGTCTTATATTTACTTAGTAGTAAACAAACTTTTAAATGAGTTTTTTATTTTAATCAAAAAAATTTATGGAACGAATCTGTTTATTTCCCGGAACCTTCGATCCGGTTACGCTTGGGCATACAGACATTATAGAAAGGGCGCTTCCGTTGTTTGATAAATTATATATCGGTTTGGGAAGAAACAGTAATAAAGTTCCTATGTTTTCCGAAGAACAAAGATTGGAATGGCTAAAGGAGATTTATAAAGATGAACCGAAGATAGGTGTGCTCGCTTACGATGGATTAACCGTATCGTGTTGTAAAGAAGTGGGTGCTGATTTTATTTTGCGTGGCATTCGTTACGTAAATGATTTCGAATATGAAAAAGCGATAGCCGACATGAACAGGAGTTTGAAAAATAATGTAGAGACTATTTTTTTGACCACACTTCCAAAATTTACTTCCATCGCAAGTACTTTGATTCGCGATGTAATTCGCAACAATGGAGATATTTCTGAATTTCTTCCGGAGGTTGTAAAAAAAACGATTTATTAAAATGCCTATCTGGTTTGATAAAAATATTGTCGTAGAAGATTTTAAAGAAATTGGCGCCAATACCATGGCAGAATTTCTTGAACTGAAATGGGAAGAGATTGGTGATGACTTTTTAAAATTATCAATGCCGGTAAATACCAAAACCCGTCAGCCGTATGGTTTTTTGCATGGTGGCGCTTCGTGTGTTCTGGCTGAAACTGTTGGCAGCGTCGCCTCCGCGCTGGTAATTGACCGTGAAAAATTCTATTGCGTGGGCCTTGAAATAAATGCTAACCATTTAAGAAGTGTGAGTGAAGGATTAGTAACCGCCGTCGCAAAACCATTGCACCTGGGAAAATCCACACATGTTTGGGACATTAAAATTTTTGATGACCATGAAAAACTTTTTTGCGTAAGCAGGTTAACCGTAGCCATTCTTGAAATAAGAAAATGAAAATCTGCTTTATTTGTTTGTTTACTATCAAAGTCCAATTTTTTATTACAAAATAAAAAGCCATTTTCAAAAATGAAAATGGCTTTACTATTATTCGTTATAAAAATTATATTTCAGTGATGATCTTGCTTTTTGGTTTGCCTTCCATCATTTCAACGTTTCTATTTATGAAAGTGGTTAACTCATTTCCTTTCAATAAACCCTGGGAAAGCAGAGCCAGATCAGTTAAATTCTTTACTATCTTTTCCTGTTGATCTTTATTATCGTCTTTTAAAATATTCTGAAAAATTGAATGATTTCCATTCACAGTTAATGTAACTTCTTCCGGCATATTACCATAAAAGCTTCCCATTCCACCACCGCCATTCGACGCCATGTCTTTCATTCTTCTCATAAATTCAGGGCGCGTTGCAGTTACAGGAGCAGTTTCTTTTGACAATCCTTTTACTTCAACATTGGTATGCAAATCCGGGATTTCAACTTTAAATAGTTCTTTCAATTTTTCTTCTTCGTCTTTGCTTAAAACGCTTTCATTATTTTCGTTTTTATCGATCAGATTTTCGGCAATGTCCGCATCCACTCTTACAAACTGGACGTCGTTCCATTTCATTTCCATATTGTTGATAAAAGCTGCATCCACCAGTGTTTCAAGCTTAACTATTATGTAGTCTTTTTGTTGCGCACCTTTTATAAAACTATTTTGCTGCACAGGATCAGTTGTGTATAACATCACGAGTTTTCCATCCTTATTTTTTTGTAAAGATTCTGTAGCTGCGCGATATTCGTCCAATGTGTAAAACTTGCCGTCACTGGAATCTTCAAACAAATTGAATTTGTTAGCTTTCTCCAAAAATTTATCATCGGTTATCATACCGTATTTTACAAAAAGGCCGAGGCTTCCCCATTTTTCTTCAAACGATTTTCTGTCTTCTTTAAAAAGCTCGTCTAATTTGTCAGCTACTTTCCGGGTAATATAGGAACCAATTTTTTTCACATTCGGGTCACCTTGCAAATAGCTTCTGCTCACATTTAGCGGAATATCTGGACTATCGATTACACCGTGAAGCAACATCAAAAACTCAGGCACAATGTCTTTCACTTCATCCGTTACATAAACCTGGTTGCTGTATAATTGTATCTTATCTTTTTGGACTTCAAAACTGTTTTTTACTTTAGGAAAATAAAGAATACCGGTAAGGTTAAAAGGATAATCTACATTCAGGTGAATCCAGAATAAAGGTGGTTCGCCAAATGGATATAATTCTTTATAGAAATTCTTATAATCCTCATCAGTGAGATCTGCGGGCTTTTTAGTCCACGCTGGTGCAGGATTATTGATTTGCTTGTCTTCAAAAAAAATTGGAACTGGTAAAAATCTGCAGAACTTTTCAAGCATGTGATTAATTCTCTCAGGCTCTAAAAATTCTTTGCTTTCTTCATTTATAAAAAGCACAATATCGGTTCCTCGTTTTTTCTTTTCGGTTTCTTCGAACGAATATTCGGGGCTTCCATCACATTCCCATTTTACCGCTTTTGCATCTTCTTTATAACTTTTAGAAATGATTTCAACTTTATCGCTCACCATAAAAGACGAATAAAAGCCCAAGCCAAAATGCCCGATAATATTAGCTTCATTCTTTCCTTTGTATTTTTCTAAAAATTCTTCCGCTCCGCTAAAAGCAACCTGGTTAATATATTTGTCCACTTCTTCTTCAGTCATTCCGATACCTTGGTCAGAAATGGTAAGCGTCTTTTTATCTTTATCAATTTTTACATGAATATCTGTATTTCCAATGTCGCCTTTTACTTCGCCATTTGATGCTAAAGTTTTTAATTTTTGAGTGGCATCCACCGCATTACTTACTAATTCACGGATAAATATTTCATGATCACTATAAAGAAATTTCTTTATGATGGGAAAAATGTTTTCCGTTTGAACTCTTATATTTCCTTTTTGCATAACTGTTTTTTGCCTGATTTTTTGCAAAATGAATGCCATTCATTTTTTTCTGCCACGATGACACCGAAAAAAAACCACTCCTTAGAAAAAGGAGCGGTTTTTTAGGTCTTTTAATAAAATAATAGGGATTACATCGTTTTTGCCATATCAATCATAGTGGAAAGTTCGGTTACTAATTTATCATCACTGCCGTCGAAACCAATAGCTTTAAAACGGATGATGCCATTTTTATCAATCACAAATTTTGTCGGAATTCCTTCTACTTTAAACTGATCTACAACCTTACTGTCATTATCCATCAAAACATGAAAATCGTAGTTATGTGAAGTGATAAAATCTGAAGCATTTTTTTCTTTTTTATCATTTGTTTCCCAGGTATCAACAAAAACAAATTTCACATCCGGATCGTCTTTAAATTTTGTAACTGTCTTTTGCATACCCGGAAACGACGCTTTGCATGGCCCGCACCACGTAGCCCAGAAATCAACCACTACCACTTTATTTTTAAGATCCTGCATATTTACTTTGTTACCTTTTAAATCCACTAAAGTAAAATGAGGGGCCGGATCTTCAAGCATTTCCTTTTTTAAATCGGCTACCATTTTTAAATATCCATCTTTTTCAAGTGCTGCTATATAATCATCGTAGCCCTTATCTGATTTGTGTTTTGCGACATAATCGTCTTTCAAGATTTCCTTTATTTTTGAAGTAGATTTTCCGTCTTTTACAAACTGTTCCAGTTTGGGAACATATTTTTTGCGAGACATTACTTTTTGCGCCAATAAAGCGTAAGTATTATTTTCATCGGCACTGTTTCCTTTGTCAATTTTTAATGCAGCATCTTCCGCATAAGGCAATCCTTTCTTATAATTTCCTAACTTGTAATTTACCATTGCATACGTATCAGCATACATCGCATAAGAACTTTCCCTCGATTTGTTCCATTGTGATTGAGACAAATAATCCGGTTTTTTTTCTGTTGGATTTTTCCATTCTTTTTTGGCAATGTCAACGGCAGCAGCAGACATTTTTTCTGCAACATCTAAATTTTTATCCGTTTGCTGAATTTCCCAAGCTGTATTATTATAAAGGCTGGCAAGTTGTGTGCCTTTGATATCATATTTTTTAATCGCATTTTCCATTCCAGCCCAATCGCTCTTTTGCTGGTACGCGCTTACGACTGCACTTTGAAAATAAGGCAAAGAAGGTTCAAGATATTTCCAGGAAGAGTCATTTTTAATTTTTGACGAGATATCATCAAACATTGCTTCTTTTTTGGGAATATCTTTTTCTCTTAAAAAATTATTTACGGTTTCATTTATTTTCCATTTCCCATTAGGAAATTTTTCTTTTATTAAATCATTGATCAGTTTTGATTGTTCAGGAAGTTTAGCAAGTGAATATAAGTTTTGGAGAGTCGTATAATCATTTTCATCTTTTAAGCCTTCTTTTAGTGTCGATTCGATTTGTTTTTGAAAAAAATCTTGTGAATTATCTTTATTGGCAATAGCATATATTGTTGAATAGAGAACTATACTTTTCTTTTTAACTTCAGGATTTGATTTAAATTCCTCATCCATATATTTTAAAGCTTTGTGATAATCAGGATCAATTCCTGCATTTCTTCCATTGGATTCGTAAAACGCAGCTAAGCTCATATCTGATCCTTTCTTCAGTTGATCCCCATCATAAAGTTGAATCCAATAACCATTATTAGAATTGTTATCATAATTATTATCAGCAGAGAAACTAAAGAAAACAAAATTGTCAGAGGTGTCAGTTTTTACGACACCGGTATATTCATCCCCCGATTTTTTCAGAACAATATCATTGGCTTTTTCACCTTTGCCGTTTGAAGTATAAACAATAGCATTTAGCGGAGAAGTAGTATTAGTGATTGTTCCAGAAGGAGTGTAATTAATTGTGATTACGTCTCCTGCTTTGGGTTTTTCCGGAGAAAATGTAAAATTACTTTGTCCAAAAGTTTGGAATGCGAAAAATGGGAGAGCCAAAAACAAAATTTTTTTTAATTGCATAATTTCAATTTTTATACAAATGAATTTACACTAAATTTTGCAACTTAAAGTCCAAACTTATCCATCATACTGATCTTTATTTGAAAGGCTAGAATGAAAATCCGATCAATTTGTTGATTTACTATAAAAAATGTAACAAAAAAGCCCTGCAATTTTGCAAGGCTTTTTGTAAGTTATGTGTTATTTGAAATTAATAATTTCTCAATTTCATTTCTACTCTTCGGTTTTTTGCACGGCCCGCGGCGGTTTTGTTATCCGCAATTGGATCATTTTCTCCAAAACCAGTTGAGGTAATTTTACTTTCATCAACTCCGTTTCCAACCAGGTATTGTTTTACAGCATTGGCGCGGCTTTCAGAGAGTTTCTGATTTAGCTCTGTACCACCGGTGCTGCTTGTATATCCATTCACATCTATTTTATAAGAAGGATTGTCTTTTAAAACCTGTGCAACTTCTTTTAACGATTTGAATGATTTTGCAAGCAATTTAGAACTGTTGATCTGGAAGAAAA
>JBDTHD010000161.1:0-9214 GCA_039937075.1 Ginsengibacter sp.
TTAAAAACACTGGCCGGCGAAAAAAATGTAGAAGTATATTCAGTAGATGAGGCCTTCCTGGACGTCAGCAAAGTCGACAAAAATCTTCTTTCAGAACATGCTTTGGAGTTAAGAAAACGAGTGGAACAATGGACTGGCGTTTCAGTTTCGGTGGGCATCGCTCCTACAAAAACCCTTGCAAAGATTGCCAATCATTTTGCTAAAAAAAATAAGGCTGCTACCAATTGTGTTTACACACTTACTGAAGACGCTGATATAGAAAAGATTTTAAAAAATACACCCGTCAATGAACTTTGGGGAGTGGGAAGGGCGTATGCGCAAAAACTGGTGAGTTGGGAAATTAATACGGCGTGGCAATTGCGAAATATGCCTGAACAATGGGCCCGCGACCGAATGGGAGGTGTAGTAGGCGTAAGGCTTATCAAAGAATTAAAAGGAATTCCGTGTATTGGGATGGAAAAAGAACTGGTAACAAAAAAAATGATTGCTACCACGCGTATGTTTGGAAGAAACGTTACCAAACTTTCTGAAATAAAAGAAGCCATTGCTACCTACACTTCCAGGGCTGCAGAAAAACTTCGAAGACAAAATTGCGCTGCTTCTGCAATACAAATATTTATGGTAGCGAAAGAAGAAAACTATTCTGCAAATTTTACCCATGGCGCCACAATAAGAGGCTATGCTACTTTGCCTGTCGCCACGTCAGTTACCAATGAACTAATTATTCCTGCGTTAGAACTGGCAGAAAAAATTTATAAGCCTGGCAAGATATATAAAAAAGCGGGCGTAATGCTCAGTGGAATTGTTCCCGACAATTGTATTCAGCATAATTTATTTCAACCCGCCGCTTCAGCTAATAAGCGCTTATTGATGAATGCCCTGGACAATATCAACAGCAGCATGAGAGATGAAGTAATAAAATTTGCTTCATCGGGCATTAATACTGACTGGAAAATGAGGCGCGAATTTCGCTCGCCGAGATATACTTCGCGATGGAAAGAATTAAGACAAGTAGATTAAGAGCAAAATAAAAATCTGGTTTATTTATTGCTTTACTACAAAAAATAAGATGTTTTTTTGATGGAAATGAAAAAATAACTTCATCGTAAGCAACATATTATTTTTCTATAGATACAGTTAAGAAGTATTTTTGGTTATAAAAAGCAAGCATATCAATGCCCAACCTGGTTTCCGATACATTATTTCAATTAGTTCATTCTCTTGAGAAAGCAGAGAAGCGGCATTTTAAGCTTTATATTAAAAGAAGTTCGGCAAAAGAAGATCTCAAAATAATAAGGTTATTTGATGCATTAGACAAGCTGCAGGAATATGATGAGAAAGTACTCTTAAAACTATTAAAAGATATTTCCAAACCCCAATTAGCCAATTTAAAAACTCATTTATACAAACAATTACTCGCCAGCCTTCGTTTGCTAAAAACAAACGATAATATTGATCTTAAGCTAAGTGAACATCTTGATAACGCCCGCCTGTTGTACAATAAGGGTTTAAAAATACAAAGTCTTAATATACTCGAGAAAGCGAAAGAATTGGCCAGAGCCAATCAAAAAATGAATTTCCTGGTACAGGCAATTTCACTGGAGAAAAAAATTGAAACACTTCACATTACCAGGAGCACTCTTGAAAAAACAGAATCTTTGGCGGAAGAAGCGCTCGATATTAGCGCTCATATTGATAGAGTAACTAAACTTTCAAACCTGGCATTATTGCTTTACAGATGGTATGTAAAAAACGGACACGCGCGCAATCTGGAGGATGAAAAAGATATCAGGAGTTTTTTTAAAAGTTCCTTACCTAAGGATGGAGATGCTATACATGGGTTTTATGAAAAACTGTATTTGTATCAGAGCTATTGTTGGTATTCGTTTATACGACAGGATTTTTTGATGTACTACCGCTACAGTCAAAAATGGATTGATCTTTTTAATGAAAATGAAGTGATGATAACGGTAGAAACCGGGCATTACATAAAAGGAATGCATAACTTACTAAATGCCCATTTTGACCTTCGCAATTTTAAAGCTTTCCAAATTACACTTGATCAATTTGAGAAATTTGCACAATCGCCGGCTGCCAACCAGTATGATAATTTCAGAACGCACACTTCAATTTATATCAATAGCGCCAAAATAAATCAGTTTTTAATGAAAGGCGATTTCAAGGAAGGCGTCGCCATTATTCCTGAAGTGGAAAATAAATTGAATGAATATTCGCTGTTTGTAGATATGCATCGCATTCTTGTTTTCAATTATAAATTCGCTTCTCTTTATTTTGGCGCGGGAGAATATAGCAAAGCAATTGATTATCTACATAAGATTATTAACGACAATCAATATGGCCTCCGGATTGATCTTCAATGCTACGCAAGATTGATGCATTTGCTTTGCCATTACGAAATTGGGAATGAAGAAATTTTAGAATCCCTTATCAAATCAGTTTATCGTTTTATGGCGCGGATGAAAAACCTGACGATAGTTGAAGAAGCCATTTTTACTTTTTTGCGGCATTCTTTTAAGGTAAATTCAAAGCTATTAAAACCAGAGCTTGAACAATTTCTAAAGAAAATCAAGCACCTGGAAAAGAATCGTTTTGAAACGAGGTCATTCGCTTATCTCGACGTAATCTCATGGGTAGAAAGTAAAGTATATGATAAACCGATGGGGGAGATTATCCACGCCAAATATTTGAAAAGTCCGCACAGAAGTAAAAGACAAAAGGTCTGAGATTTTTGAAAGACTTTAATCTCTTTGCTTTAAAATGCAAAGTAGAATCAATATTATATTCAGCAAAAAGCCCAAATTCTTCCCATTCTGAAAATTTGCATTCTTAATGATTTAAAATTAAAATCTTTTCTTACTTTTGCAGCCCTTTCACAAACAGCAGGGATGGTGCCCGGCTGATAAATGACGGAAACAATTTTTAATAAAAGGAAAAATCTAAAATAATGCCAGGGAAAAAACGTACTTACCAGCCACACAAGCGCCGCCGCAAAAGCGTACATGGGTTCAGGGAGCGCATGTCAACCGTAAACGGGCGTAAAGTTTTGGCAAGCCGTAGAAAAAAAGGGCGCCATAAACTTACCGTTTCTGATGAACACGGAAGTAAAAAATAAAAAATTCGCTTAAATCATATTTCAAAATAGCCTCCTTTAAAGGGGCTATTTTTATTTTATCTTTATTAAATCATTCACGCATCCAAAGATAATTTTATCGCACCGAAGTTCACTTTAAAAGGAAACGAGAGGTTAAAAAGCAGAAAGGTTATTCAACAGCTTTTTAAACAAGGGAAATCATTTTCGCATTTTCCTTTCCGGATAATATATCTGGAAAACGAAACTCAAAAATCATCTCTACAAGCTGGCTTTACTGTAAGCACACGTAATTTTAAAAAAGCCGTTGATAGGAATCGTATTAAAAGATTGATGCGTGAATCATATCGCTTGCAAAAAATTTCTTTAAAGAGCAAATTAGACGCAACTAATAAAAATCTTTCCATTTTTTTTATTTATACAGGAAATGAAATTCCTGAATATGCAACGGTTTATCAAAAAATTGGCGGAGCGCTGGAGCGGCTTGAAAATATTGATATTTTCTAACTGTTTTCCTTTTTAGATAAATTTCCAGCCTCTATATAAATGCGTTTTATTTCGGGAAATTTTTGTTTTATCAAAGTTTCCAGGCGATAGATACTATCTACGATTTCGCTTCCGTTGAGTTCTTTTTTGAATTCAAGGTTCAGTGCCAACAAAATTTCGTCAGGCGAAAGTTGCATGGTCAAAGGTGTTTGTACAACAACGACATCATCGTCATTAGTTAATAGGTATTCTAACTCTTCAAGGATATATAACTCTGCGCTTTCTCCGATTAGTAAATTGTGACTTTCGATGATCATGATGATGGCAATAATTGTAAGAACAATTCCTATTAAAATGGAAGCAAGACCATCGAGCAGCGGTTCGTGAAAATAATGGCTGAGAGTAACTCCTGCAAAAGCGATAATCAAACCTGCAATATCAGCAGCGTCTTCATAGATCACTAAAAAGAATCCCGGATCTTTACTTGCCCGAAGTTTTTGGAAAAAATTGCCTTTGTGATGAGAGTGTTTTAAAAAACCTTTTATAGAAATCGTAATGGAAATCGCTTCAAATATAAATGCGCTTCCTAAAACCAGGTAATTCCAAAAGACATCGGTTAATGGTTTCGGGTTGCCGATATGCGAAATGCCTTCATAAATTGACATCCCGCCGCCGAGGCCAAAAACAAGAACAGATACGATGAGCGACCAAAAATACAATTCCTGCCCATAGCCAAATGGATGCTTTTTATCAGCCGGGCGTTTGCTTCTTTTAATGCCAAGCAGGAGTAGGAATTCGTTGCTGGTATCTACCAGGCTATGTATTCCCTCAGAAAGCATTGCGGAACTTCCGCTAAAAAAAGCGGCGATAAATTTAATAACTGCGATTAAAGCATTAGAAATGAGCGCGCCATAAATAGAAGAATTTGATTGAGCCATTTTTTGTATTCCACATTTTTAATCTATCCTCTCAAACTGATTTTGTTCAATCTGTTTATTTACTTTAGATAGAAAATGAGTAAATAACACTGTATAACTTCCTGAAACATCACATTCTCTTAGCTGGCCAACCATTTGTAACATTGCATTTTGAATGTAAAGATCTTTTTTGCCGTATTCCCAAATCGGGTAAAAAGATTTGGCGAAGAATTCCTCGAAAGTCCAGTCGCGTGTTTGAATTCGGACTACACCATTTTCATCTTCAAATATTGATTGGGTAAAATGATTTAGTTTATAAGAAAAAAGATCTGTGATAGCGTGCAGGCTGAGCACGGCGGTTTCAGGATCATTTATTCCAGGACTTAACGCTTTTAAAGCTACTTCCGCCAACTGGTGAAATCCATAATAAGAATTCAATTGTATTTCCTGTCCGTCATAAAAATCAATAGGGTAAAAAATTTCCTTTAATTTATCCTCATCTAATTTTTTTAACGAATAAAAATCAAGAAGCGGAATTCCTTTTAATAAATAAGTGCTGGCAGGTTTCAAAAAATGAATAATGCCCTCGTTGTTTTGCGCAAAATTGATAAGTTGTTTTTTATTAAATCCCTGAAAATAACCAGAGGATTCCATACAAACAGTTTCCTTATTCCAATTGGGCAACAGAAATGCTGTTGGTGGCTTTTCAGTATTAAGCTGTTTTAAGGAACGTATCGTGTCATCATGAACCCGGCTGATAATCGTTTGAAATTTTACCGATTGAGTAACATAATGAAGAAAATAAATAAAAATAAAAATATCGACAACGGTAATTAACAGCAATAGATAAATACTTAATGCCGGAATATAAATGCCCGAGTCAATGTCGCGGATTGTAGTTAATAAACTTAATGCGTACACGATACTTCCGATGTAAACGCCCAACACAAATTGCTGAAACCGGTTGGCAATCATTCCTTCGAGCATGCGGTTGCTCATCTGGGAAGCAGCCTGGTTCAACACAATCATTACCATTGAAAAACTGAAAACCGTAAGAGAAATAATTCCACCGGCTATCGTGGAAACGATGGCCCGCGCGGTATTTGCATCCCGCAAACTTATCCAGCTTGCGCTTGCTTTTATATGTTTCCCTGCCGCAGAAAAATCGAACTCCTGCATAAGTACGGAAAGAATCAAAAAACCAATGGCAATAATGGCGGGATAAAATGCAATGCTATTTATGATCTTGCTGTAATTTTCACGAAGCCATTTTGTAAATTTATTGTCCATTTTTTAAAATTGAGAGATGGTTTATACATCTATAAATGAGTTCTTATTTGACCTCGTATTGGTGACTTTCCTGGTTTTCTACATACAGGATGTTCACAATTTTCAAAACGATCACCACAATCGGCGTAGCCAGTAAAACGCCCCAAAAACCTGCCAACATTCCAAATGCTACCTGTGCAAAAATAGTAAGCGCCGGAGGGAGATTTACCATCTTTTGTTGTATGATGGGTTGGGTAACTGCGCTTTGAATAATTTGTACGCCGATATAAATGCATGCGACAATTAGTGCGGTTGAAGGGCCTTGCATTAGACCCAGAAGAACTGCTGGAATCAAAGCGATGAGAGGCCCGAAGTTGGGAACGAAATTTAAAATTCCAGCGATTAGCGCAAGTGTAAGTATAAGTGGCATTCCGACAATCCAAAGGCCAATACCTGTGAAAATGGCAATAAAAAAGAAACCAATAATTTGTGCTTTCAACCATTTTTTTAGAACATCATTAAGATCGTCCAGAAGCTTGTCACCTTTTGCTTTGGCTTTTGCAGGCAACAGATGGATAATTCCTCTTTTATAAAGCAGGGGATCAGCAGTAAAAAAAACTGCAAAAAGAATAACGACATATAAATCGCTAAGCACGCCAAAAGTTCCGCTAAAAAATTTCTTCGCGACAGATTCAACTTTTATAGAATTCGCAGCACTATTCAACGATGAAAGAACTTTGGATCCGAAATCAGATTGGTTTAGCTGCTCTTTTAAATGTTGAATAGTTTGTGGTAAAGTATCAGACAATTGTGCAACTTGTTGTTGAAGCCTTGCACCCACAAACCAGAAAAAACCTGCAAGCAAAAGAACATTGATAAACACTGAAAGAAAAATGCACAGCTTTGGTGGCCAATGAAGTTTTCTATGCAGCATATTTCCAAATCCGCGAAAATATACGGCAAGCAATATCCCGGCGAGCGATAACAGAATAACCCCGAACAGCGTTTTAAAAAGAAGAAGCAAAACAATTATCAAAGAAAATATTCCACCTGCAATCCATACTCTTTTTGAAAAACTTAGTTGGGATTTTGAAGATGTCATGTCGTTTTCCGGCATAAATAATGGGTTGTAAATTAAAACGTATAAAAATCATAAACCTCACAAACGCTGTGCCCTTATTGAAATTGATAAAATATCTTTTAGGAAAAAATCATTTTATATTAAATACATGTAAGCATGCGTGTTAGTTAAAAAAACGTTTTCGTAATTCCCCTGTTTTTGAAAGAAAAAATTTATCCTGAAATAAAAATCTGTATTATTTCTTTCTTTACTGAAAAAAAAATCAAAAAATTTTGTTGTTGCATTTTACAAAAGATGAAAATCACTACCCCTGGATTTGGGAATATTTTTCGTAATCTATATGGGAACAATTATTATTGACTCTTAAACAAAATACTTTATGACTAAGTTTGAAAGCTTGGTTGGCAAGAAGCGGGAGCATTATTTCAATTGATAAAGGAAGTTAAAAAAGTTCTTTTGTCCAGCACAGGGTATTCTCAAAAAAACAGCCTGTTAAACGGAATTGAATCTGTAAAAAAGAATAAATGGTTGTTTGGACGTATCACTATTAATACTATAAGTTAGTTTTGCGATTTTAAAAATGCCACGATATTATCCATCTCTTCTTTGGTTAGAATGCCGCCATAAGCCGGCATATTTTTTCCTCCGTTTACAATCCTCACTTTTAATTCCTGGATAGATAAACGGTTTCCGATAGTAGTAAGATTCGGCCCCGCTAATCCTCCGTAATTATTGATCCTATGGCAATAGTTGCAACCTTTTGAATAAAATAAATGTACTCCCGCTATAATTGTTGAATCGGGATGGGCAGATTTAATTGCGCTTAAAGGCACTGGCTTCGTATTAAAGTGAGGCGACCAAGGGGCTTTTAATCCTACTACTAATAAACTGATCACAAATACCGTAACGCATATTACTCCATAGATCGCCCAGGGTCTTTTAAGCGGACTTCTTTCTCCCCTGTTGGAAATAAATGGCATTGAAAATAATAACACAATGGTTATTATAGGCCCCAGTAACATCGCATAGGATTCAAGATCATGTGGCATCAAAGCAAACAGTGCGAAGAAAGGGACCATGTACCAGTCCGGATGTGGCGAAGTGGTCAGCACAGCAGGATCAGGTTTCCCCGAGAGCGCAGGTGGGCCAAAAATATAAGCCAGGGAAATAATGCAAATAATAACGACAGAGCTGAACAATATATCTCGCCATGCGGCATTGGGCCAAAAGGGTACACCTTTTTCCTTCAACATCTGCTTGTACCATTTACGGTAGGTTTTTGGATCAATCAATCTTCCCGCTTTTGTCGGTTCTGAAATTCCGTTTTGTATCACGAGATATAAATGAATGCCTACGAATATGAAAATCATGGCGGGTACCATAAATACATGGTACGAATAAAACCTGCTCAGGCTTTGTGCGCCAACAGTGTCACCCCCCAAGAGAAAACGTGCCAGGTACTTTCCAATAAGTGGAGTTCTTCCTAACTGCTCTGCTGCCACAACCGACGACCAGACACCATTAGAATCCCACCGCAATAACTGCCCGGTAAATCCCATGAAAATGGTACACAATAAAAGAATAACTCCACTAATCCAATTCATCTCACGCGGAAATTTATACGAGGCGGTTATATAAACGCGAATCATGTGGATGCCCACGAGAATTATCATGGCAGAAGCGCCAAAATAATGAATACCTCTAAGCAAGTTGCCAAACTTTGCCTTGTCTGTAATAAATATAAGGGATTGATACGCATCCTTGGAAGAGGGCTGATATAAAAGCGACAATGCAATTCCGGTTATTACTTGTAATATGAAACAGAATAATACAGCGCTTCCGAAAACATAAGCCCATGTTGCCTTTGGCGGCACCGGATGTTTCATGATCGGAACGATATTCTGGGTAATACCCGTTCTGTCGTCAACCCAATTCCATATTTTTTTTAAAGTTTTTTTCATACTGATTTGGAACCGATATGTGTAATTGGAACCGGTGCTGTTTTTATCTGAACTTCATTATTAAATACTCTTACCTGGTATTTCGTCAAAGGAAAGGGCGGGGGTCCGCCGGCTACTGTTCCATCTGCATAATACACACCGCCATGGCAGGGGCACATAAATAAATGCGCATCTTTTTCCCACCTTACCGGGCAACCCAGGTGTGTGCAATTGGCAGCGAAAGCAATAAAGTTACTTTGGTCATTTCTTCGCAGCCACGCTCCTGATTGAGCTGTAACGCCCGCATACGGTTTAGGATCTGCATTTGTAAATGTTACCAAACTGGTAGTTCCGATTTGGAAATCATTTACTTTTCCAACGGTGCGCCATGTTTGATCTTTTTTCTCTAATA
>JBDTHD010000162.1:0-14427 GCA_039937075.1 Ginsengibacter sp.
ATTATCGTATAAGTACCAAATTATTGCTCGCAAGTTGCTCTCCAGCAGAGCTTGTTATTCTTCATTTGGCAAATCAAAATTCCATCAATATTTATCCAAAAAACCAACTATTTTTGGCCACATTACCAAAAAATAGAAATCTGTAAAATTTGTTTGTTTACTGAGTGAAACAAATTTGGCCTGAACGAATTTATTTTGTTTGCAAAACTACCTCGCTGCCTGGATATTGAATATTTCCATCATTTTCTGCGGTTATAAAAAATGACGTGGGTTTGGAAGTTGCTGTAGCTGTCAATTCCCCTTTCAAAGTTTTTGATAAAAAACCTGAAGAACTTTTAATCTTTCCAATGTTTCTTACCGCATTGTCTTCCGTTCTCATCCAAACTACATATACGTTTCTGGGTGGTGTAAGATTTTCAGGCCTGGCTAAATGAGTTGTTTTTACATCCACCTGATAATTGCCATTGCTGGTTTTTTTAATTTTTACAGATCCTGTAGCAGCAGGGGCCACTTGGGATGTTGCAAATGTCATTTTTTGATTGCAAGATGGAATCATAAATGCAACTAAAGCGATTGCTATTAAAAAGTAGAACGACTTTTTTCGTATAAACATTTTTTTCATTTTTATAAATTAAGTAAATAAAGTAATAAGAATCAGTCAGTTTTAGAACTGTATCTTTTGATATTCGCTGCATATTTTGTGCCGGAAATTAATTATGTCACACACGTTCAAAAAAATGCTCATCATAGATTCATTAAGAACGCAAGCTCTGATTGATTGTTTCTTATAGAGCAGATTAGTAGAAACAAAATAAACTAATTTGTTTAAAAAAATAAATTAGCAGGCATATCTTATTGCAGATTTACGTTATTGGTTCCGACGCATCTTTAAATTACCTAGAAAAGACAGAGTTGTTTATCAAATTCTATCAGTTTTTAAAATGAAATAAAATTTTTTGTATAAAAGAATAATATAGTGTATATACGTTATCTTAGCGATAACAAATTATAAATTTGTTATCTAATCAGGTTTTGTTTTGTTTTGTTTTTGATTCAATTCCTTTATCCATCTATCTAAGAGAAAAATGATTGTTCGTTTTAGAAATTTATCACTTACGGTAAAATTGCTTTTGATAGGCCTTATTCCTATTTTATTTTTGATTTATTTCTCTATAGTAATTTACCGCGAAAAATCACAAAAGGTAGAATTATTAGGTAATTATATCGAGCATGTTAAGCAATCTGAAAATATCAATGAACTAATAGCAGAACTAACCAGCGAACGCCGTTCCAGTTATTTTTATATCATCGATGATACCGGGTATAATAACCTTTTATTGCTTAGGAAGAAGACAGATTCAATTCTTCAACTTTTGGAAGAAAGCAATGACGTTTCACTGCTCGATTTTCCAAGATATACCTTTTTAGATAATTTGGATTCCACAAGAACCCAAATTGATTCTAAAAAAATTACTACAAATAATATAATGCAATATTATACGTATACTATTTTCCGCGTAAATCTTTTGTCGCCGTTTATTCCTGATAATACTTTTCTCAAACCTGTTTACAATGATCTTGTTGGCCAGGAAAAGCTTTCTGAAATGATTACCTATCTTGGCATTATTCGTACCAATGTTTTTGATGTATTATTGACCGGAAAGGGCATGAACAAAACTTTGTTTGGTATGGTTGGTTTGTATAAAGTGTTCAATACTTACGAAACAGAATTTTTATTAAAAGCTTCATCGGAATCAAAAAATATATATGAAAGCCAAAAAAACGGATCTGATTATGAGACAACTTTATTGTATCTAAATAAAATATTTACGACCTTTAAATTTGATACTACGTATACAGCCACGAGGTTTTGGACTGTGTCGGCTAACGCTATGGTCATTTTACGACAACAACAACGGACACTTTGGAATATTGCGGAGGCAAAGATGCAACGAATTTACAATGAAGCAAAAGATTCGGAGAAAGAAGCCATTTCATTTATGTTATTTGCCATTTTACTGGTACTGAGTTTTGTCGCTTATGTAGTAAACCATATCCATAAATTGTTGGACGAAATTAAAGTGGCAGCCGCCAGAATTTCCAAAGGGGGAACAGATTTGGGTTTGAGTAATATGCCAAAAGGGATTATTGCTAATCTTGCAAAAAGCATTATTGAGATTGATAAAAATAACCTTGTGCTTGCGCAAGCTGCCAATCAAATCGGCAAAGGAAATTTTGAAGTAAACGTGAAGCCCCGAAGCACTGAAGATTTGCTGGGCATCTCGATAAAAACAATGCGGGATAATCTCCATGAATTTACGGCTCAAAAAGATAAAATACAAAAAGAAACGGAAGACCTTATTTACAGAAGAGATGAATTTTTTAGCATAGCAAGCCATGAACTTAAAACACCCGTTACTTCGCTTAAAGCCTATACGCAATTACTATTAATGGATTCAGAAGACTTCCAGAATGTTCAGCATAAAACGATGCTCGAAAGGATGGATATTCAGATTAATAAGCTTACTTCTTTAATTAATGATTTGCTAGATACTTCTAAAATTGAGAACGGGCAATTGGTTTTTAATAAGGAATTATTTATCCTGAATGATCTGATTTCTGAAATTATTTTGGATATGCAACCCGTATCGCTGAGCCAGAAAATTATTTTTAATAATAGTGCGGCGACATCTGTTTATGCTGATCGCGAGAGGATACGCCAGGTGATTAGTAATTTCATCAGTAATGCGATAAAATATGCTTTCACTGGAAAAAAGATAGTAATTTCTTTAGAAAAGCATGACCATGCGGTTGTTTGTTCGGTTCAGGATTTTGGAAAAGGGGTCAACCCGGAAGAATTTGATAAAATTTTTGAACGGTTTTACCGCGTTTCGGGGCCAAACTTAAATACTTTCCCTGGCCTGGGTTTGGGGCTGTTTATTTGTAAAGAAGTGATTGAAAAGCACAGTGGAAAAATAGGTGTAAAAAGTGAATCAGGCGAAGGAAGTACTTTTTATTTTGAACTTCCGCGTAATGAGGATTTGGGTGATATAACAATATAAAGCTCAAAAGGCCATCAGGAAAAGATAGTAAACCAAGAAAAAACACCAATTTTTATTTTGCTTTTTTCAATCTATCTTTAATATCCAAACCAAATTTTCTTGCATAATCTTTTGCCACATCGTATCCTGCATCAGCATGGCGGATAACGCCCAGGCCCGGATCATTTCTTAAGACTCGGCTGAGTTTTGAAGCCGCGTCTTCTGTTCCATCCGCTACTATTACCATTCCTGCATGAATACTATAACCCATGCCCACGCCACCTCCATGATGAAAACTTACCCAGCTTGCTCCACCTGCAGTATTTACCAGTGCATTTAAAACCGGCCAGTCGGCCACGGCATCACTTCCGTCGAGCATAGATTCTGTTTCCCGGTTGGGGCTTGCTACAGAGCCAGTGTCTAAATGATCACGTCCAATTACAATGGGCGCTTTTACTTTACCGGACTTTACCAGTTCGTTAAAAGCAAGCCCGGCTTTTTCCCTTTCGCCCTGGCCGATCCAGCAAATACGCGCCGGCAATCCCTGGAAAGCAATTCTTTCCTGTGCCATTTTTATCCAGCGGATCATTCCTTCATTTTCCGGAAATAAATCCATCATAACGGTGTCGGTTACACGAATATCTTCAGGGTCACCACTTAATGCCGCCCAGCGAAAAGGGCCTTTGCCTTCGCAAAAAAGCGGACGGATATAAGCCGGAACAAAACCGGGAAAATCAAAGGCATTTTTCAAACCAGCTTCGTGTGCACGTGCCCGTAAATTATTGCCATAGTCAAATGTAACGGCACCTCTTGCTTGTAATTCGAGCATAAGTTCCACATGCTTTTTCATGCTTTGATAGGAAAGCGCAATATATTTTTCAGGATTAGATTTGCGTAATTCATTTGCTTCATCAAAAGAAATAGTATGGGGGAGATAACCAACTAACGGATCATGAGCTGATGTTTGATCGGTTAAAATATCTACTTCAATCTTTCTTTCAATAAGCCTTTGCAAAAGATCAACTGCGTTACAATGAACACCAATGCTCAATACTTTTCCTTCTTTTTTTGCCCGGATCGCCTTATCGATAGCTTCATCAATAACTTCCATCATCTCATCGAGATAGCGGGTTTTTAGTCTTTTTTCTATTCTCGACTTATCGACTTCTGCTATTAGACAAACTCCATTGTTCATTGTGATTGAAAGCGGTTGAGCGCCGCCCATTCCGCCTAATCCTGCCGAAACGCTCAACGTATTTTTTAGCGAATTATTAAAATGTTTTTTGGCAACGGCTCCAAATGTTTCATAAGTTCCCTGCACAATTCCCTGGCTACCGATGTAAATCCACGAACCGGCTGTCATTTGTCCATACATCATCAATCCTTTTTTTTCTAATTCATCAAATACTTCCCAGGTTGCCCATTTGGGAACCAGTTGAGAATTGGAAATTAATATTCTCGGAGCATTGGGATGAGTTTTTAAAATGGCAACCGGCTTACCACTTTGGATCAAAAGCGATTCATCATTTTCCAAATCTTTTAATGCTTTGATAATAAGATCGAGGCTTTCAAAATTCCTTGCTGCTTTACCTCGCCCGCCGTAAACAATTAATTCATCAGGCTTTTCTGCGACTTCCGGATCAAGATTGTTTAAAAGCATTCTTAATGCAGCTTCCTGTACCCAACCTTTGCAAGAGATTTGATTGCCGGTTGGTGTTTTATACTTCACAGGGTTGTAGTGTTTAAATTCTTCTTTCATAAAATAATTATTAACGATTAGCGAAATCAAAGTCCCAAGGCTTGAGAATTGAAAAATTATTCCCACTCATATTCTCTCATAAATTCAATAGCATTTACCAAATCATTATGTAAAAACCTGTCAGTTTCATTGAAAGTGATTTTTGTTCTGAGTGCTTTTACTAATTTTTCAATTTCGCGAGATGAATGCAAAGGTCTCCTGTATTCCAGCGCCTGCGCGGCGATTAGTAATTCTATCGCTAAAACTTTTTCTACGTTCTTGATGACGCGAAAACATTTCGTGGCGGCGTTGGCGCCCATGCTTACATGATCTTCCTGGTTGTTAGATGAAGAAATAGAGTCTATGGAGGCTGGCGTACACAATTGTTTATTCTCGCTTACAATCGCTGCTGCTGTATATTGCGGGATCATCAATCCAGAATTTAACCCCGGATTTTTTACTAAAAATAAGGGCAATCCTCTTTGGCCACTTAATAATTGAAAAGATCTTCTTTCAGAAATATTGGCAAGTTCGCTCATCGCGATGGAAAGAAAATCCAAACCTAACGCTAATGGTTGCCCATGGAAATTTCCACCGCTGACAATTCTATCTTCCCCCGGAAAAATATTTGGATTATCAGTGACAGAATTAATTTCTATCAAAAAAGTATTCAATACAAAATCGAAAGTGTCTTTCGTAGCTCCATGCACCTGCGGAATACAACGAAAGGAATATGGGTCCTGAACCTGTGATTTGTTTGTTGAAAGAACCTCGCTTTCATTTAAAAATTTTCTTAATTCGGAAGCTATAAATATTTGCCCTGAGTGCGGCCTTATTTCATGAAGCTTTTGGTAAAGGCAATCGGCATTGCAATTAAAAGCATCAAAAGAAATTGCCGATATAATATTGGCCCATTGGATTAAATTTTCTGCTTTGACTAAATTATACATTCCATAAGCACTCATGAACTGGGTGCCGTTTATTAGTGCAAGGCCTTCTTTGCTTTGAAGCTGAATAGGTTGCCAACCTAATTTTTCTAAGCCATTCCCCGCTCTTGTTTTTTCACCTTTAATTTTTATTTCTCCTTCGCCCATTAAGGGAAGAGCCATGTGCGAAAGCGGCGCCAGGTCTCCGGAAGCGCCGAGGGAACCTTGTGTGTAAATTACCGGCAGCACATCATTATTATGCATGTCCATCAACCTTTTTACTACGTCAATTCCAATACCTGAATAACCATAACTCAACGACTTTATTTTGAGCATCATCATTAGCTTTACTATTTCATCAGGCACCTCATCGCCTAAACCGCAGCCATGAGAAAGGAGAAGATTACTTTGCAGTTTTTTTATTTCATCTTTCTCGATCTTTACATTTTGAAGAAAGCCAAAACCCGTATTGATGCCATAAAATAATTCATCAGACGATTGGATTTTTTTATCCAGGTATTCGCGACATTTTAAAATATCTTCATGAGCTGCAAAAGTGATCGAAACCAGTTGATTGTATTTTAAATAATTTTTTACCTGTTGAAATGTGAGAACGCTTTTATCAAGCGGAAGATAATTATACGTCATAAATTAGATTAATAAATTCAAAAGTAAATAAAAGAAGCCGAGCTTTCTTCCGCAGGTATTTTTCAGAATTTTATTTCTTTAACAAGAGATTATATTTGCATTTCTGAAAAACTAATAGCTTCGCCGATTTAATATGTATAAATACTGCCTTCTGTTTTTTTTAATGTTTTCGTTCCAAAAGTTTTCTTTTGCGCAAGATACTTTGCCAAAAGTAACGGTAACTCAGTTGGGTACAAAAGTGCTGGTTTCCTGGAACAATCCTTTTATCAGCGTGGCTAATATTAACATTCAGAGGTCTGGCGATAGTTTAAAAAACTTTACAACAATAGGTAGCGTATTAAATGTGGATCCGGGTATTAACGGATTTATGGATACGAAAGAATTCATACCTTCCAATCAGTATTACCGGGTGTTTATTTCTTTCCAGGGCGGCTCTTATTTGTTTAGTCCTTCTCACAGACCAGGAGAAGATACCTTGAGTGAACTTCCACCGATTGAACAACCAGTCGCTAACGCCAATCCTAATTATAATCGTAATCTTTTTGTGCCTTCGCGACACATCTACACCGGGAAAGATAATAACGTAATTATTTCTTTGCCTGATGCAGCAAGAAGAAAATATTCAATTAGATTTTATCGCGCAGATGGCACTTTTTTATTTGCTGTACCGAAGATTAACCAAAATTATCTTACGCTCGAGAAATCTAATTTTTTGCGCTCCGGCCTTTTTATTTTTGAATTATACGATAACCATATTATTATAGAAAGGCATAAATTTTTTATTCCTAAAGACGGGCAGCCAATGCCTGCGATGGATGCAGAAGGAAATGAAATAAGATAAATTCATCAGTAAACAAACAAAAAGTAAAGTTTTTTATTTTTAAGAATAAAGAACTATTCTACCTGTTTCAGGTCTTTTTTATTTAACCAACCATGTGTTGATGCTCCGTTGCTGTTAACATAAACCACATAAACAAATCCATTTTTTTCTTCTTTAGGTGTCAATACGAGGTCATTTCGTGGAGATAAATAAAGAGGTTTTTTAGTTGTAGAATCCGGTTGTGAATGAAACCAGGTTTTGTTCATAACTATATATTTTGATGAACTCTCCGCAGCAGAAATATGTTGGCTATGATTGACGTTGGATGATGTTATTTTGTTTGAACCTTGAGAAATGATTTCGGCAGTATCAGTGTTAATATCTTCAGAACCATTATCTCCACTCATTTTTGACGCTGAATTAGTCAGTTTATTATTTTTTAAAATATTGTTGAAATTCCCTTTTAAATAAAACCAATAAAAAGCACCTGCACCTACTACTAAAATTATTAAAGCAACGATTAAAGGGGCATTTCTCCGTTTTTCCTTATGGATAGGAAGAGATGTGCTGGTCTCAAAAAAATCATCCAGATTTTCTTTGTTAGCAGCAATTACATTTCCTTTAGGCTTGGTATTATTTTCGCTTTCACGATCTATTTCCAAAACCTGTCTTACTAATTTGTAGTCATTAAAACTCAAATTGTAATTGTTGGTTTTAATATAGTCTGACGAGATAAAAAAACTATTTCGCGAGGAATCTTTTCTAATTTCTTTCCTGTTTTTCCACTGATTTAAAACCTCATTTGCTTCATCGAATTCGCTTTGATTTTCGTCGGAATTATTTTGGGGTTGATTTTTCTTTTTGTCGTTTTCCCATTTCCAAAACCACACATTTCCGGAGCTTTGTTGAGATTTATCAAAAACAAGAATTGCTGCTCCGGAATAAATTGAATTATTTTTTTGGGGTAAAGCAATGATAGCTTCCAGGTTAAAATGGTCTACTATCTTTTTACGCGTTTTTATTATTTCCGGATTATCGCTTTTTAATAAAGTATTATTAACCATAACCACAGTTCGCGCCTGGTTATTAGGATTTTCAAGTATTTCATTTAATAAAAGAATTTCTTTTTCCAGAATGGATGTTTTCAGCGATTTTTCAGTAACCGGCGATGGATCATTTGAAAACAATAATGCTGAAATGATTAGGGTTGGATTGGTTTTCAAATTTCCGTTTTCTGCTGCTGCGATATGAAGATTAGGATCTTTAAATCCATGAAGAACCATATTCATAGCAGCCAATCGCAGGAGAACCAGATCTGATTCTATCCCCTCCAAATTGGACTCTTTAAAACTAGTGGTTGACTCAACATGCCGGGGATTAATATGACTTTCTATAAACTGTTGGGCATGAATGAGAAGAATTCCGTTGCCTGCGGACGGATCTGAGATGATATCTTTTTCAGAAGGAGAAGCTAAGGAAACCATCAATTTTGAAAGATAGCCCGGCATAAACTCCTGTCCATTTTGAACTGTTTTTTTTGATTTGCCAAAAAGATATTCAATAATGTCCGGCTGGTTTATTTTGTCGCTGGTTTCAATGATATTGATAATTTCTATTGTATTGAAAATAAGTTTGGGCGTGGGTTCTATTAGGAGCGGCGCTTTGAAATAATCGCTGTACAGAGATTTAGAATTGCCATAATTGCTCATTAGGGTTATGATCCCAAACTTTTTATTAAAAAGCTGATGAATCTCCCTTTCGTCCAGTTTTTGAAAATTGGTCCACCTAAATTCCTTAATTTCTTTAATGGAAATAAAATTTTCATTTTCTACCGATTGAAAATTTTGATGAAGCAGGTTCCTATCATCTAACTTTTTTATAAAGAAAACATAGCTGATTAGATCCAGAAGCGCAATGGGCCTTAAATCACTAACCGGCCAGCACTTATCCCATTTTTCATCCAGTGACTTTTTTAATTGAGGTGTAAGCATAATTTTATTGAAACCATTATTTTGTAAACAAAAACTTTGCTACGAATTCATATCCTTCCAATATTTGCCTATAAAAATTACCTCGTAATTAAAGATTTAATAAAAGGTTAACGGAAAATGAAAACTTTAGATTTAGAAATATTGGAATAGCTAAAATAAAAATAAACCTTATATAACGGGTAAAAACCAACAAAGTATTGAATGAAATTATTGCCAATGAACAAACAAAAAACACTTATTCCTATTTTTTCAATCTACAGCCAAAGAGAAGCTAATGTAAAAAATAAAGTAATCGACATAATAATAATTCCCAGTTTTAAAAATTGCCAACCCGTTATTTTCAGTCCTTCCCTGCGTAAAACAACCAGCCACAAAATAGTTGCAAGTGAGCCGGTTACCGAAAGATTTGGTCCCAAATCAATTCCGATTAAAACTGCGCGTTTTACAATTTCGGGAACGGGTCCGGCCTGGATAACATTACTGGCGATCAAACCCGCCGGCAAATTGTTGAGTAAGTTGCCTCCAAATGCAGTAGCAATGCCACTTGCCCAGGTTGCCGCTGCAACAGAATGGGAAAGGCTCTTTTGTAAAATGCCGGAAAGTATTTTGATGATACCTGTTTTGTTAAGCGCTTCTACTATTACAAATAAGCCCGCTACCAGCGGCAATACCGACCAGGAAACGCCTTTTAAAATTGTGAGTGGATTTTTTTTTGAGCTTATACTTACTACAGCACAAGTGACGATTCCTGTAATTGCAGTCGGCAATCCCAATTGAATATCTAAGGCAGAACAAATCAATAAAATAACTGCTGTAGATACAATACCAAATAAAGCCGTGCGCCCTACTGGCGTAAGTTTCGGTACTACCTGATCCGATTCGATAGACTGTTTTAAGTTTTGTTTTTGCGTAAGCCATAGCAAAATAAAAGTAATAGCGATGGCAACCAACGATGGAACAATATACAGGTTGAGCCAATGAGACAACGAAGGAAGCTCGCTTTTATAAATAATAAGATTAGCTGGATTAGAAATAGGTAAAATAAAACAGGCAGCGTTGGCAACAAATGCGCATATCAAAAGAAAGGGAAGCGGTTTTTTAATTTTAGCTGCTTTAGCGGCAGCTGCAACAGCGGGTGTAAGTACGATAGCTGTTGCATCGTTCGATAAAAAAGCGGTGACAAAAATTCCAACAATATAGATTAAAATAAAAAATCTTTTGGAGGAACTGCGCGCAAGTTTTATTGCATAAGCCGCCAGGAAATCAAAAAGCTTTGCCTCACGGCCCACTTCTGCAAGCAACATCATACCTGTTAAAAATAAATAAACACTGGTGCCATTTAAAATTCCTTTTAAGCCATCGGCGGGTAAAATGAACCCAAAAATAATTAATAACAAGGCGCCCAAAACAGCCCACAGGGCTTCAGATGATTTGAATGGCCTCACAATAATCGCGGCTATCGAAAGAAAAGAAATAATCCAAATACCTGGGTAGCTCATGGTTCAAAGATAACCGGTGTTTGAATTTTAAATTTCAATTATCTAAAATTTCAGTTGTTTATGACAAAGTAAATTTTATGAATTCAATGTCACCTTTAAATTGTGTTTGTTTTAATCATACCCTTTTTGTAATTACCTTCGCGCAAATTTTTTAACCTAAAATCTCGTTCTTCTCAGCTAAAAATGTACGAAAAGCTGCTTAAATATATTGAAGTAATCAATCGATGGCGTAAACGACGAATTTCAAATTCTAATTTTTTAATTATCGCAGCTTGTGTCGTTGGGATTGGAGGAGGTGTTACAGCTTCGGTTTTAAAAGAACTAACACATTACGTAGCCAACTTCCTGATAAATGATTTGCACTGGAAATACAAATTTTATCTTTATTTTTTCTTTCCGCTTATTGGTATTTTACTTACCGTTTTATACATCCGAACTTTTATCAGGCGAGCTAAATTCCAACACGGAATTCCTGCTATTATTTACAACATTTCTCATAACTCGAGTAAACTTGATTTTCACAATATTTATAGCCAGGTTATTTCGAGTGCGCTGACTGTAGGGCTTGGAGGGTCAGCAGGATTAGAAGCACCTGCTGTTGCCAGCGGTGCGGCAATTGGCTCTAATATTGGACGTTTTTTTGGGTTAAATTATCGCGACACAACATTGTTGCTTGCCTGTGGGGCTGCGGCGGGAATTTCCGGCGCTTTTAACAGTCCTGTTGCTGGAATGATTTTCGCTATTGAAGTGATCATGCCGGAATTTTCAATTCCCGCAGTAATTCCTCTATTGATTTCATCTGCATTTGCCTCAGTCGTTTCCCAGCTTATTTATAAGGAACCCCTTTTTGTATTGGTGTCGAGGGGAGGTTGGATGCTAGATGCTTTCTGGTATTACATTGCCCTGGGTATTATTTCAGGCATTTATTCTGTTTTTTTCAGTCGTTTAAATATAAAACTGGGATGGGGCTTTGAAAAAATAAAAAATAGGTACAATAAAGTTCTCATTGGCGGAATCACCTTAGGGATTATGATCTTTTTAATGCCTGCTTTATATGGCGAAGGATATATAACCATTCAAAAATTATTAGATGGCAATTTTAAATCATTGCTCGCTAATAGCATCTTTTCAGAGTACCAGAACATTGGGTGGGTGCTTCTAATATTTGCCGCTTTTTCACTTATCGGTAAAACTTTTGCGTCTATTATTACTATGGGAAGCGGCGGTAACGGCGGCATGTTTGGCCCAAGTGTGGTAGTTGGTGGATTATTGGGATTTGTTTTTGCTTTTGGACTTAACCAGACAGGGATGGTGCATTTAAATGTTACCAATTTTATAATTGCAGGAATGGCGGCATCAGTCAGTGGTGTAATGCATGCTCCTTTAACCGGAGTTTTTTTGGCTGCTGAAATTACGGGGGGGTATGTAATGATGGTACCGCTAATGATCGTTTCGGCAATTTCCTATTTTATTAATAAGGGCATCGTAAAATATTCTATTTATACTTATGGCCTCGCAGCAAAAGGAACTTTGATAGCGCAAGAAGATAAAGATCATAATGTATTAAGAAGAATAAAATTGAAATATCTTATAGAGAAAGATTTTGTGATATTACGTCCGGACGATACGCCTAAAAGCAGGAGCGCGGATATTGTTCATACAACCAAAAATATTTTTCCCGTTGTAGACACGGATGGAATTTTAACGGGTCTTTTGTTCAGTGATCATTTATTGGAACTTCTGATAAGCAAAAATCCTGAGGATCAAAACAGGCTTATCAAGGATATTGCGCAGCCGCCAGATCGGGTCATTGATATAAATACTTCAATGTATGAGGTAATGCGAATCATGGATAGCCAGGATATCCGGATTTTGCCAGTGACCAGTGATAATAATATTTATCTTGGATTTGTATCCAAAAACGCCATCTTCAATAAATATAGGCACATTCTTATGCGGCAGGGAAATACTTTTTAGTCCTTATTGAAACGATCAAATCTTCTCTTTTCAAGCTTTTAATAAAAAAATTTTTGTAGTAAACCAACAAATACATTGAAATTTAATTTATGTAATTGTTTTTAGGGTTTAAATTACCCCAGTTGTTATAACTGATTCTTATATTTGTATATTTATCAAAATATTTTTGTGCATCCCAAAGAAACACCGAAATCTAATCATAACTTGTTTTTGCAAGGCGGAGGAGAAATGGGGGAGTTAACCCGTTCATTTGACTGGTCGGTGACGCCAGTTGGTTGTATTGAAAAATGGCCTCAAAGTTTGCTCAGCATAGTTTCAATTATTCTTTCTTCAAAATCTCCAATGCTTTTATGGTGGGGAAATGACTTAATTCAGTTTTATAACGATGCGTATCGTCCAAGCCTCGGAATTGACGAGAAACATCCAAAATCATTAGGCCAAAAAGTTAAAGAATGCTGGCCCGAAACATGGCCAGTTATTTCCCCGTTAATTACGAAAGTTTTAACCGGAGAGTCGGTGTGGTTCGAAGAACAATTAATTCCGATTTACAGAAATGGATTGCTTGAAGACATTTTCTGGAGATTTAGTTATAGTCCTGTAAGAGATGATTCGGGAACTATTAATGGTGTGCTGGTAGTTTGTAACGAAACGACTCAAAAGGTAGTCGGTGTGAAAAGGTTGGAAGAAAGTGGAAATACTTTTAAAAACATGATTTTGCAGGCGCCGGTCGCTATGTGCATTCTTCGTGGAGAGTCATTAATTGTAGAAGTTGCCAATGATAAAATCCTGGAAATTTGGGGTAAAAAATTCGATGAAGTCATTAATAAGCCTCTATTTGAAGGCCTGCCAACCGCTGCCGAACAGGGACTTGAGGAAATTCTGGAAAATGTTTTTTTTACGGGCGAAACGTATTCTGCATTCGAACTAAAAATTCATCTCCTCAGGAAGGGGAAAATGGAAAATGTTTATTTAAATTTTATTTATCAGGCATTAAAGGAAGGGGATGGAAACATTTCCGGAATATTGGCTGTTGCCGTAGAAGTAACAGAGGAAGTGGAAGTTCGCCAAAGGATTGAAATGGCAGAAGAACGAGCGCGGCTTGCTATTTCTGCCTCAGGAATTGGAACTTTTGATCTTGATTTGCAAACCAATTATCTCGCAACTTCCAGCAGATATGATGAAATTTTTGGAGGATTAAAAACTCATAAGGAAAACCATAGCCACCATGATTATGTCTCATTAATTCACCCTGATGATATAGACGCAAGAGAAAAGGCTTTTGAAATCGCAAGGCATACAGGAAAACTGAATTTTGAATCAAGGATTGTAAGACCTGATACAACAATAAGGTGGATAAAAGTAGAAGGAATTATTCATAAAAATCAGGGTGGGTTACCCGTAAGGGCAATTGGGGTTGTAATGGATATAACTGATTTAAAATATCTCCTCAAACAAAAGGATGATTTTATTGGCATTGCCAGCCACGAGTTAAAAACACCAATAACGACGATCAAAGCCTATACGCAGATTTTAGAGGAAATGCTGAAGTCCAAAGGAAATTCGTCAGAATTGTCTATTGTGTCGAAGTTGGATAAATATGTTCAAAAATTAATTCATCTTATCAATGACATGCTCGACGCAACCAAGATGATCACCGGGCATTTGCAGTTTAATTATTCCGAATTTGAATTTGATAAGATGGTAAGTGAAATAATAAGCGACCTGCAATTGACCATGACTAAAAAAATTGAATTGCAGCTATCTGCAAAAGGTTGTTTTGTGAAAAC
>JBDTHD010000163.1:0-2388 GCA_039937075.1 Ginsengibacter sp.
ATTTATTTATGGCATTAAATATGTAAAAGATATTTCATAAAAACTAAATACCTTTATTCAGAATTAAAATTAAAAAAATTATGGAAAATAGTAAACCTAAAATCCTTATTTGTGAAGATGATCCCAATCTTGGAATGGTCCTTAAAAACTTTATGGAGCTTAACGATTATGACATAGTGCTCGAAAGAGACGGAAGGCTTGGCCTTGCTGCATTTCAGCGCGAAAAATTTGATTTATGCCTCCTTGATGTCATGATGCCCAACATGGATGGTTTTACCGTTGCCGAAGAAATAAGAAATGTGGATCCTGACATGCCTTTATTTTTCCTTTCAGCAAAAACCATGAAAGATGACATCATAAAAGGATATAAATTGGGTGCCGATGATTATATCACCAAACCATTTGACAGTGATGTTTTGCTGCATAAAATAAAAGCGATTTTAAAAAGAAACGAAGAACTGCATCGTGAAGAAGCCAATGCAGAATATGATTTGGGTAAATATCATTTTAATCCGCGTTTGCGCCAGCTTGGTGTTGGAAAAGATATTCAAACCTTGTCGCCCAAGGAAAATGAATTATTAAAAATGCTGAGTGAATATAAAAATGATTTGTTACCCAGGGAAACAGCCTTGAAAAAAATATGGGGAAGCGATACTTATTTTAATGGCCGCAGTATGGATGTTTATATTGCTAAACTCAGAAAATATTTAAAAGGTGATACCAATATTGAAATTGTAAATATTCATGGTAATGGTTTCAGGCTGGTAGTTCAGGAATAAATGGTTCACTTCTTTAGAAGTTTCTGACACTTGTTGTCAGTAAACCGACAAATAACAGCGATTTTCATTTTCTTGTTTGAACTTATTCCTATAACTAATAATTACTCTTTGACGATAGTAAACAAACAAATAAATAAATTTTTTATTTTAATAAAACGGCGGCTACTATTGCTGCCGTTTCTGTTCTTAATCTTGTATTTCCCAAACTTACCGGAATATAATTTTTTTGAATAGCAGCCTGTATTTCTTCCTCCGTAAAATCTCCCTCGGGGCCAATTAAAATTATTTTTGAGTTGCTGTTTTTAACAACAGTTGACAAGTCATTTTTTTCTTCATTCAAACAATGTGCGATAAATTTTTCGTCATACTCTGCGTCATTTATCAGTTCGGAAATTTTTACGGGTTCGCGTAATTCGGGTAACCATGCTTGTTGGCTTTGAAGCATCGCGCTTATAAGAATAGCTTTTATCCGTTCACTCTTAAAATGTGTTTTTTCTGAACGCTGGCAAATTAAGGGAATAATGGCTGAGATACCGATTTCAGTGGCTTTCTCAGCAAACCATTCAAAACGATTGCTGTTTTTAATTAAAGAAATCGCAATCGCTGTTTTTGGCCTTGGTTCGTCGGACAAAGATTTTTGGATACATTTTACTTTCGTCTTTTTCTTATCAGCTAAAACGATTTCGGCTAAAATCGTATAGCCTTTACCGTCAGTTAGATTAATTTTCTCGTTTTCTTTCATTCGTAAAACCTGGGAAATATGCCTCGACGTTTCTTCACTTAAAGTAAACTCTTTGGAATCGGTAAGATTTTGTTCAAAGAAATAAGGGAAAGCCATTGATATTATTTTATCAATTGATCAGAATATTTGCAATTAAAACAGGATTATCTAACTAAAAAGGCGCATTTTCATCAAACTCTTCGTCATTCATTTTACTTCCTGCCTGGAAATAAAGTTTAGCGCCGCCATTACCATCCAAATCTTTTACCGGTTTAAAATTTCCCGCTGGCAATCGATTTGAGTGATCATCTTCATCATTATCCACAAACTTTTGAATATGCAAAAGCGCTTTTAAAGTAATGGTTTCCAACTGTCCGTTCCTGTGTTTTGCAATGCGAACCTGTGTCTCTCCTTTTGTAGATCCTCCCATTTCATTGGCGTGAATATCGTGATATTCAGGGCGATAAAGAAAAATTACCATGTCTGCATCCTGCTCAATAGCTCCCGATTCTCTCAGGTCGCTTAGCTGCGGAATTTTACTTCCTTCTTTTCTTTTTTCTACTTCACGGCTTAACTGGCTGAGTGCGATAATAGGCACTTGTAATTCCTTGGCAAGGCCTTTTAAATCCCTTGAAATACGGCTGATTTCCTGCTCACGGTTTGCGTTGCGGTTTTCACCGGTGCCGCTCATTAGCTGCAAATAATCAATAATAATTAAACCGACATTGTGCTTATTTTTTAGTCTTCTGCACTTGGCGCGTAATTCAAAAATATTTAAAGCGGCTGTGTCGTCAATATGAATCGGAGCCGATGAAAGGCGGTTAATTCCTTTTTTATAAAGCTCTTCCATTTCATGCTGCTCCAATCTTCCGCGTGCAATCTTTTCTA
>JBDTHD010000164.1:0-2104 GCA_039937075.1 Ginsengibacter sp.
TTCCGAAAAAACTTATGTCGGGATCCAATAAAATGCATTGAATGAAAAAGCTCCTGCTCGTTTGTGTATTTACGCTTTTGCTTTATTTTTCTTATGGCCAAACTCTTTTTACTTATGGAACACACCCGGTAAGCGAAACTGAATTTCTAAATGCGTATAATAAAAATAAGACAGACTCCGGCAACAATCCGCAGGCTTTGCGCAGCTATCTTGACCTTTATATAAAATTTAAACTCAAAGTGCAGGCGGCAAAAGATATGAAGCTCGATACGCTTCCTTCTTTAGTGGCTGACCTGCAGAATTTTCGCAACCAGATCCAGGACAATTATCTTACAGACCAAAAGGAACTTACCAAATTAGATAATGAGGCTTTTGAAAGAAGCCAAAAAGATATTCACGCCATTTATTATTTTTTGCCCAAAAGCAATAATGAAGATTCAGTAAAGGAATTAAAAGAAAGTAAAGAATTGGCGATTGCCTTAAAAAGCAACAAAGCAGATGACGAGATAATTGCAAAAATGAATGCGGAAAATTCTGACCAGGTTCAAAAAAGTGATTTGGGATTCATCACCGTTTTTAATTTGCCTTATAAATTTGAAAACATTATTTACGGATTGAAACCTGGCCAGCGAAGCATTCCCGTGTCATCAAAAAAAGGTTGGTATATTTTTAAAAACGCAGCAGAGAGAAAAGCGGTTGGAAAAATCACCGTGGCTCAAATCTTATTTGCCATTCCCGAAGGCGCCAATCAGCAAAAAGACCAGGCAAAAAAACTGGCCGATTCAGTGTATAACGCTTTAGAAAATGGAAGTGATTTTTTTGCCCTTGCTAAAAAATTCAGCGACGATAGAACCACCTTTATGACCGGCGGCCTGATGCCTGAATTTGGTACGGCAAAATATGATTATGTATTTGAAAACCATGCTTTTTCACTTAAAAAAGATGGAGAAATATCAAAACCTTTCGAAACAAAATTTGGCTATCATATTGTAAAAAGAATTTCTGCGGCGCCGGTTCCTGGATTGAAGAACAACGAAACATTTATGTATGATTTAAAAAAACAAGTTTTGAAAGACGGGCGTGCTCAAATTGCCAAACAAAAATTTGATAAAGAAATAATTCCTGTTATTGGATTAAAAGAAAATGTGGTTAACAAGGAAAATTTATGGATGATTACGGATAGTTTCCTGCTAAAAAAAGAAAATTTTTCAGCAGGAAAAGTTAGCGCGTCAACGGTATTGTTCACTTTTAATGATCATCAAAAAATAAAAGTAAGCGATTGGCTGCTTTATTTAAAGAGTTTAAACGGAGACTTTGCAAATAAAAATGAGACTGAATACCCGCCGCTATTTTCTCAGTTTTTAAATGCATCTGCAAATGCCAATTACGCATCGCGGCTGGAAAGTTTTAATCATGATTTTAAAGCGCAGGTTAATGAATTTGAAGAGGGGAACATGCTGTTTGAAATAATGCAGCGGGAAGTTTGGGGTAAAGCTTCTTCTGACACTGATGGATTAAGAAAATTTTATAATGAGCATAAGGAAAAATATTTGTGGAGTGTAAGCGCGGAAGCAATTATATTTTCCTGTTCGGACAAGTCGGTTGCGGATAACTGTATTACAGAATTGAAAAAAGGATGGAATTTTAAAGAAATTGTAAATGAAAATCCTTCAAAAATACAAGCCGATTCAGGCAGGTTTGAACTGGGCCAGATTCCGGTCGTTGACCGCACTGCTTTCACCGCTGGATTAATTACACTTCCCGTTATCAATAAGAATGATGGAACGGCCGTATTTGCCAAAATATTAAAAGTGTATTCTTATAATCAACAAAGGAATTTTGAAGATGCGCGTGGTCTGGTTATTAATGATTATCAAAATTACCTGGAAGAAAAATGGGTAGATCAGTTAAAGAAAAAATATCCGGTTACAATTAATGAAAAAATTTTTCAATCTTTAGTAAAACGCTAAAAATGTTCCAAAATCATAAATTCGTCGCAATTCAATAATGAACGGCAATTTTTCAAACTAACTTCCCTAAATACCTAAACACGTTTTTGGTTTTCCGTAAAATGCAAATACGACATATTTGTTGTTTTACTGAG
>JBDTHD010000165.1:0-5893 GCA_039937075.1 Ginsengibacter sp.
TCTTCCAGTCTTTTTTTATTGCTTATCATTTCATAAACAAATTCTTTATTCATAGTCATTTTTTTCATATTAATAGATTAATTATTAAGGGACTAACTATTTGTAATTATGATAATAGCAGCGAAGGCTCTTCATATTCGCCTTATTTAGCTCATGCTTTTTTATTTTTTACTTTTGCAATAATAGAGGACTTTTATAAACAATTAAATGGTGGTATCATAGAGTATACCGAAAACATATGAAAACGAAACCCAGAAAAATTCCTACTCCCACTGAAGTTAAATACATTCAGGACACTTTATATGTGGTCGGTGGTAAGTGGAAATTACCAATTTTATATTGTTTATCACTTGGCGCTTTCCGCTTTGCTGATTTAAAACAAAACATTCCTAAAATTACATCGAGAATGTTATCTAAAGAACTGAAGGAATTGGAGTTAAACGGATTCGTCAAACGCGATTGTTGCGATGATTTCAATCGGTACGTAATCACGGACTATTGTAAATCTTTTGAAAAAATTATTATAGAACTGATCAATTGGGGAAAAGAGCATCGCAGGTATTTGTCTCTAACAGTGTAGGTGTCATCGAAATGTTTACAAATACTGAATGGAGTTGAAAATTGCCAAGTGTTTCATTCGTAATTATAATCACGCAGCTAAACTTGCCAATAATTTTAAATCTTGTAAAAAAAAGTTCGACATTTGTTCGGTCGGGACTACCAGGATACAAAAGTTGGTATCAAAAAATCTAATTATGAAATTTCTAAATGTAATTATTAAGTACAGGCTTCATTTGGGTGTGCTTTTTTTAATTCTCGGAATTATAGTAAATATTGAATCAAGCTTTTGGCCTGCTTTTGTTTTGTACCTTCTTTCGCTTATTTTAATTGTAGGCCATTTTCTTTTTGGTCCGATGAGACTTATTCAAGGTTACATGGAAAAGGGCGATATGGCCGGTGCTCAAAAAGTAATCGATTCCATCTGGTTCCCGGGATTGCTCATCAAACCAGTGCGTTCTGTTTATTTTACTTTGAAAGGAAATCTCGCCATGGCCAACCAGGATTATGATTCCGCTGAAGCACACATGAAAAAAAGCCTGAGCCTTGGAATGCCGATGAAAGAAGCCGAAGGCGCTAACAAATTGCAACTGGGAATGCTGGCGATGCAAAAAGGCAATATGAGGGAATCGGAAAATTATATTCGCCAGGCAATACGC
Source organism: Ginsengibacter sp. (assembly GCA_039937075.1). Taxonomy (GTDB): domain Bacteria; phylum Bacteroidota; class Bacteroidia; order Chitinophagales; family Chitinophagaceae; genus Ginsengibacter. Next base: position 1,218 of record JBDTHD010000165.1, read on the forward strand.
ACCGGACTTCCGGATAAGGAAAACGAGGCCGCTGCTTATTTACAGCTTTGTTCTATTATGATTAATAAAAGAGAATTTCGTGCTGCGAAAGAATATTTCAGGAAAGTAAAAAAGCTAAAACCAACTACCCCGCAAATTGTTGACCAGGTAAAACAGATGGAAAAATATATAACAAGAATGCCGGGTTAGTAAAATAAAAATCCTGATTATTTCTTGGTTTACTGATTACCCCTGCAGCAAAAAAATAACAGGTTTTTTATGAAAATCTGTCGGTTCTTTTTTCCAATTAGCAATCGTTTTTGTCTTTACAAATTCATTTTTAGAAGTAAGTTCTGACGCGATACAGAGCTGGGTATCAGCATTACCATGCTGCAAAATAGTTTCCAACATTTTATTATTTCTGTAAGGTGTTTCAATAAAAATTTGAGTGCATTTTTCCCGTGCAGATTCTTCCTCAATTTGTTTTATTTTTTTTATTCTCTCACCATTATCTATCGGCAGATAACCTAAAAAAGTAAAGTGTTGTCCATTCAGCCCGCTTGCCATTAATGCGAGTAAAATTGAATTAGGCCCAACCAGAGGTTTTATTTCAGCATTTAGTTTTTGCGCTTCGGAAATCAATATTTGCCCGGGGTCTGCTACACCAGGGCATCCTGCTTCACTAACTATTGCAACATTTTTTGCTTCTTTTATCTTTTGCTTAAAAATATTTATTTGCTCTGTTTCTGCCTTATGAATAGTGTACCATTCGAAATCATCAATTACTATTTCCTTATCCATAGATTTAAAAAAACGTCGGGTTGTTCTTTCATTTTCTGCAAAAATTACAGAACAGTTTTTTACTGCATCTATTACATATTGAGGAATCGTTTCCACCGCATTTTCTGATAAAAAAGAAGGAATTAAATAGACCATTTTAAATAAATTGTAAAAAATATTAATCGAACATAAGCAAATTAAAAAGAATCGGTGAAAGCCTTTTACTTTGTGAAATTCAGAACCGGAAAATATGGAAAAAGTTCCTTTATCTTTTTATCAAAGAAAAGATGTCGTAAAAATTGCCAAAGAATTATTGGGGAAAATTGTTGTGACTAATTTTGAAGGACAATTTACTTCAGGGAGAATTGTTGAAACCGAAGCGTATGTGGGCCTTACAGACAAAGCTTCTCATTCATTCGCAGGAAAGAGAACGTCAAGAAATGAACATATGTATTCTGATGCAGGAACGGCTTACATTTATATTTGTTATGGAATGCACCAGATGCTAAATGTGGTTACGAACGATAAAGAAATTCCGGATGCTGTTTTGATTCGCGCCGTTGAGCCTTTGGAAGGCCTTGAAATTATGGCGCGCCGAACCGGTAAAAAAATAAATGACAAAACACTTACGCGCGGACCAGGAAATGTAGGTAAAGCTTTAGGAATTTTTAAACATCATTCCGGCTTATATCTTTTGGATGAACAAATCTATTTGTTAGATGACCATAAAAAAATTCCGGAAGAAAATATTGGTGTCAGCAAAAGAATTGGTGTGGCAAGTGCTGGTCCAGATGCATTGTTGCCTTATCGCTTTTATTTGAAAGGCAACAAATATGTAAGTGGAAAAAATAATTGAATTTATCAAATAAAACAGAAGGATTTTAAATTAAAATAAAAGTTTCCATCTCTTGGTATAAGAAATTAGATAATTTTTATCTTCCCGTTTTCTTTTACAAAAAGCTTAATTTTGCAGCCTTAAATTTAAAATAAAACAAAATAAATTATGAGCACAGTAAAAGTTGCCATTAATGGTTTCGGAAGAATAGGACGCCTTGTTTTCAGGCAGATCTACAACATGGAAGGAATAGATGTAGTAGCGATCAACGACCTGACAAGTCCTAAACAATTAGCACATTTGTTAAAATACGATAGTTCACAGGGAAGATTTGATACCGAAGTAAAACATACCGATAATTCAATCATCGTAAATGGAGAAGAAATTAAAATTTATGCACAGAGAGACCCGGCTCAAATTCCATGGGGAGCAGATGATGTAGATGTCGTAATTGAAAGTACCGGTTTTTTTGCAGATAAAGATAAAGCCAGCGCCCACATCAAAGCAGGAGCTAAAAAAGTGGTTGTTTCAGCACCTGCAACAGGTGGCGTAAAAACAGTAGTTTTTAATGTAAACCATGAAATTCTTGATGGAAGCGAAACGATTATTTCTTGCGCATCATGTACTACCAACTGCCTTGCGCCAATGGCCAAAGTTTTAAACGATTCATTTGGAATTGAAACAGGATTCATGACTACCATCCATGCTTACACGAATGACCAAAACACTTTGGATGCGCCTCATCCGAAAGGAGATTTGAGAAGAGCAAGAGCTGCGGCTGCCAATATTGTTCCTAATAGCACCGGCGCTGCAAAAGCGATTGGGTTGGTTTTACCGGAACTGATCGGAAAACTTGACGGTGTGGCTCAACGGGTCCCTGTTATTACAGGTTCTATTACCGAACTTACAACTATCCTTAGTAAAAAAGTAACCGTGGATGAAATCAATTCAGCGATGAAGGCGGCTTCTAATGAAAGCTTTGGATATAATGAAGATGAAATTGTAAGCTCTGATGTTATCGGCATCCATTTTGGTTCTCTATTTGATTCTACGCAAACCAAAGTACTAACAGTTGGCGATCATCAATTGGTAAAAACAGTTAGCTGGTATGATAATGAGATGAGTTACGTTTCTCAATTAGTTCGTACGGTTCATTATTTTGGAAAATTAATTTCTAAATAATTCTTTCAATAAGAAAATGTAATTTGACAAAACCCTCCTTGAAAAAGGAGGGTTTTATTTTTATGTTTTTACATTAAGACGTAGTAAATCGACAAAAAAGAATGATTTCTGTTTTCTCAAATCAATTGATTTGTATAATCAATCACCGCGTTTTCAAGTTGTCGTTTTATTTCTTTCCAGGTTTTTGGTATTACACAAATTGGGTCGGGATCTTTTTCGGCCTCCTCAAAGGCTACAAGACTATGAATGATAAAACCAGGATCAATTTGCGGAAATTTTGTTGAAAAAATCTCAATCATTTTTGCAATAGGAAAATCATGTAATAAAAAAGCAATGTCCCAAAAATCTTTTTTTGAAAATCGATTGCTCAACGCCTGAAGTTTCATAGGTATTATATCCGTTACGCTTAAAAGCCTTGAATTTCCAAGCGCTTCAAATTGCTGAAGCCATTTAAAAGGATATAAAATAAAATCAACTTTTATTTCATTGATGCTAAACATCATTGTCTGGTTTTGCTCAAATAACAATTCAGCCATTGGAAATTGATTCGTTACTACCTGTAAGATTTTTTCATTACTGAATTTTGAATTGGTAAAAAAATCCAGGTCTACAGAAAGCCGGTGACTCATTCTCAAAGCAAGATTGGTACCACCACCAAGTGCAAAATCACTTAAGGGATTTATCGTACAGAGTTTCTTTAAAAGTTCCAGGGTAGCGGGTTCAACCGCATTCTTTTGTAACATGCAAAATCAGTTTTGACCAAATGTAAAATAATACAAAGAAAACTTAATACAGTTTTGCGTAAAAAAGAAGCGTGAATTATCTCTTTACGGATGCGTGGTAATCCATAATAGCGCATAATTTCAACCTGGTCGTTCCATGTACCATAGTTGAATATTTTTTCCATTATAAAAAGAGAGGATTTTTCAAAATCCAGATCTTCAAACGAAACATCCCAAAATGCTTTTTTTGATACAGAAGGTAATGCCATATTATCAAATAAAATTCAGGTTAAAGTTAGATAATTAATATCCTTTCTTTTATCTTTTCCTTAAACCTGATAAGTACTTTTCTAATGCGGAAACCATGCTGGGAGCTTCAGGTTCAGGCGCAAGAATATCAGGATGCAAGCCTGCATTAATAACTGCTTTTCGGGTGTTGTCACCAAAAATTCCTATCACAGTACCGTTTTGTTTAAAGGACGGGCAATTTTCTTTAAAACTTTTTACGCCGAGCGGAGTAAAAAAACAAATAATTTGATAATTGTGTTTCTCTATTATTTTTTTTACATCGTTTGAAATAATCTCATAAAGTACCGGTATAGCATACACGCAATTGTTTTCGTTTAGCCAGTTGGTAATCTCACTGTCAAAGGAATGAGAGCATGGATATAAAAACTTTTCCTGGTCTTTATATTTATCCATTACCTCAAAAAGATTTTGAACCGTTCCATCTGAACTGAAGAAAACTTTTCTTTTTCTATACAAAATAAATTTTTGAAGATACAGCGCAACGGATTCTGTAATACAGAAATATTTTAAATCCTGCGAAACTGTAATTCGCATTTCATCACACGTGCGAAAAAAATGATCGATAGCATTACGGCTATTAAAAATTACAGCAGTGTAAGATGGAATATCAATTTTTTGTTTTCTGAATTCTTTTGACGCAATCGGCTCTACACTTATCAAATTAGCAAAGCTCAGGTTCACGTTAAACTTCCGCGCCATTTCAAAATAAGGCGATTTATCGCTCTCGGGCTTAGGCTGAGTGATGAGAATATTTTGAATTTCTTTTACTGTTTTGGGTTCCGTAGGTTCGATATTTGTGTCCATTTTAGAATGCATGCAGTATAGGATGCGAAGTTAATGTTTTTATTAAGACATTTAAAATCAGGCTT
>JBDTHD010000166.1:0-8909 GCA_039937075.1 Ginsengibacter sp.
GGAATGTTATCGATATACTTTGCGGGCGCTGTCTTAAAATCATAAGAATTTCCAAACATTTCCGGCAGGGCAGATTCCCACAAAGAATGAACTCCTTTTTGTTCGGTAAACTGTCCGTTATAATTAGACGAAGTATGCAAAGGCATGTGCGCATCTGCTATATAATGGGATAATTCTGAAGAAAGAAAAAGTATCTCCGACTTATCCCTGTTTTTAAATGCGTGAGTCAGCTTTTCCGTAAGCGATTCGATGTACCATGGCAGATATCCATTTCTGTTTAAGAAACTACTGTCGTATTTTTTAAAAGCTTCTTCGGGCGACCTGGGTAAATCGCTAATAGGAGTTTTGAAATTTTCTATATCGATAAAATGGCGCGGCGGCTCATTCTTGTCATTTAAAAGGGCTCTTCTTAAATCCGGTATTACTGCGCTTTCGGTAATAAAATCAATATGATTGTAATAGAATTTTTGCATTCCATCGGGTAAGGCAAATACGGCAGCCCGACTGATGTGTTTGTGTCCCCACCGCCCCCACGCAAATGCGAGAGATACTGAACCGGAAACTAATAATATCAAAAAACTAATTTTTAAAATCTTATTTTTCATCTTCTTTATTTATGAATTGTTTGTTGCGAATTTATCGATTTCAAAGGGAAATGTAAGTGCGAATCTTCTAAAGGAAATTTTAAAATAATTATCACTTTAAAATAAGATCATTGTATCAGCTTTCTCCTTTTTTAAAAATTATTGAATAGATTTGAAAGCAAATTTTTGCATGCGAATGAAAACCACTTTCACCATCATAATTTTCTCTTTGTTCTTTTCAACTGCAAAGAGCCAAACAACATTTCCAAAATCAAACCACCGCTTTAAAGTTGTTGGTTATTATTTTTTGAGATCTGCATTGAGAGATTCAACCTATGCGGACTCTAATTACCTTTTTTTAAATAAGATTACTCATCTAAATATTGCGTTTATCAATCCCGATTCTAATGGGAATTTCAACCAGAAACTTGCTATTGATACATTGATTAAAAACGCGCATCAAAAGAATATAAAAGTGCTGGCGTCTATTGCAGGCGGCGGTTCCCACGAATATTATCACCAACTTTTGAAGAAGAATAACAGGCAATTATTTATAAGTAATTTAATTTATTTGGTGAAAGAATACAATCTCGATGGCATTGATGTAGATCTCGAAGGAGATGATATTGATGACAATTATACCGATTTCGTAACTGAATTATCTGCTGCATTAAGACCGCTTCATAAGTTAATGACTGCGGCGATTGCAACGGCCTATAAAGATGAACTGCCGGACAAAGCCTTGCGCCAGTTTGATTTTGTAAACGTGATGTCTTATGATAATACCGGCCCGTGGAGACCGGATGATCCCGGAGATCATTCTCCTTACTCAATGGCCGTGGAAGATTTGGATTACTGGCATAATGTAAGAGCTATCCCAAAAAATAAATTAGTGCTCGGGCTTCCGTTTTATGGATATGGTTTTGGCCCGAAAGATTCCCCGGTGCTAAGTATGGATTACAAACAAATCGTGGCCCTTTATCCCAATGCGCAATTTTCTGATACTTTAGCGCTGCCCGGAAATATGTTTCTTTATTTCAACAATAAGAATATGATAAAAAGAAAAACGCAGCTTGCGATGCAAAAAGCTGGCGGCGTAATGATTTGGGAATTACAGGGAGATGCAGAAGGGGAGAATTCACTTTTGGATGTTATAGATGAAGTGATTAAAAAAAGTGAAAAGTAAAAGAGATTCTTTTTGGAAGAAATATTTTTTGCAGTAAATCAATAAAAAAGAAGAATTCTTATTTTATAACGACCATGCAGAAACGCAGATAAAAATTACAGGAAAATTATTAGGAGTTTGAGTTAATAATGAATTTATCAGTAAACAAACAAATAACATGGATTCTTGTTTTGTTCGTTGACTTATTAAAGTTCACTAATTCATTTTACAAATTAAAAGTCTACATGCCCCCTTATTGCAAATGCATTTACCGGGCCGCGATCTTTATTATACCCGGGATTATTTACAAACTGGTAATCTAAACCAAGCGTAAAGAATTTTGTTATGTGCGTATTATAATAGGCTTCAAGAATTTCTTCGTGGCCATAATTTAAATTTCCGTCGCCGATGATAAAACCATAACCTCCTGCTTTCAAAAACTTTTTATGGTCTCGGGAAATGCCATTTATTACCGAAGCCACGCCAAATACATCGTTGGGACATTTCCAGAGACTTCCTTTTATTGACAATCCTGCGCTTACTGTTTGGTCAATTTCTGTAAATGCCCAAGTAGCATCTTTGCCATCATTCCAACCGGCACGAAGAAAAGCGCCTAACCAATTATTCAACTGCTGGTCGCCGCTGAAACCGATCGTAAATTTTTTACCTCCAAAATTTTTTCCTTTTGCATCCCCTGAGAACACATTCAGAAGATCCGTATTATTGGTTTCAATTGCCGTAATACCCGATTGATAAGAAGGAGCTCTCGAATACATTTCCGAAAATAAAAGACGTAATGTTCCCGGTTTTTTACTCAAAGAAATTTTTCTTTCAATTTCAATAGTTTCCGAATGGGCTTTGGTAAAATCATATTCCATTTTTGGAGAATTGGCAATTGAAGGTACAGCCACACTTGAAAGCCTTATTTTCCATACGGGTGTGATAAATTCCGTTACAATTCCAAACGTATATCCTCGCGTATTTGCAGGATAATCCCACGCTCCGTTTGACATAAGAGACCAGTTGAGAAATTGGGTTCTCGGATCATGGCTGTATTGATTGTCGTCAAAAAAATCACTGATTGCAAATTTTCCTGCACTTATTGTAATGCGTTCCGTTGCAACTTTTCCTTTGATTTGATTGACATCGTCCTCTACGTTTTCAAAAGAGTCTTTTGACAAAGGAATTTGTTGTTGTAAAAACGCGCGCGCTATGAACACAGAAGGTGTAGCGTCGCCAACGCGGTATGTTTCGCCATTCAAAGCTCCCGCAACTCCTAAAGAAGAGCCCAATCCCTGGCCACCTGAGATTTCCGGATCAAAATAAAAAGCGCCGCCCTTCCATAATTTTCTCCCAAGAAATAATGTAGACGTAATGCTGGTTGCGCCCCATTCTGCCTTTGCGGGCAAACTATTTTTTCCACTGTAAAGTGATCTAAAAGCAAGATGATCCTGCGAAATAACCGTTAGCTGAAAATGTGATGTTGATTTAATTTTTGATAATGAATCGTTGTATGTTTGAGCAGAAACCTGGGGAATTGTAAATAGGTGAATGAGAGATAGGATAATTATTTTTTTCACAGCGATTGTTTTAAAATTTCAATTTATTTTTATTGTTTATATCGGGTTAATGAAAATATTATTTTCACATAATTAAGTGTTATAAAAGAATTTAGTTAGACAAATCTAACAATCTAAAATGATACTCCAATAAAATTTTATTGATACACAAAAAGATTCCATTCGGCTTACAACTTTTTTATTTTAAGATTTACATTGAATTATTTACAAATATTGATTGAGTTAGCAGGTTTTGGATTTTATCTAATTTTCTAATGAGAAATAACAGTAAATAAACAAATATTGAGGATTTCTATTTCACACATTAAGTGTACAACTCAAAAAAATAATTTTAAAATGTACTGATTTCTATTTTGCATAATCCATTTCAAAATTCCCTTTAATTCTTTCAATAGATGGGTTGAAATAACCAAACTTTAAATCCGGGAATTCTTCTCGCAGTAAATCCATCATTTGCCTGACACCCATACATTCGCCGGTTTCTGTTACGCCAATTTTCCCCAAATACCAATCGGGATCAATATTAAAATTGCGCCATTGTATCATTTTTAAACCGGTGGATTTTATTAATTTTCTCAACGCCTCATATTCTTCTACACTGTCAGTCATTCCCGGGAAAACAAAATAATTAATGCTGGTCCAGCCGCCATAATTGTTTACCACTTTCAGGCTTTCAACGATGTCGTTAAATTGATAATTATTGGGCCGGTAATAAGGATTATAAATATTTTCCCTTGCAGAATTGGTGCTCACGCGAATGCTGTTCAAACCCGCTTCACACAAGGCTTTTACTGCTTCAGGGTCGCTGCCGTTGGTATTGATGTTGATGCTTCCTTTTGAAGTATGTTTCCTCATTTCTTTTATGGATTCAGCTATCGTTTTCCACATTAATAAAGGCTCGCCTTCGCAGCCCTGTCCGAAGCTGACAATAGGGAAAGGAGCCGTTTCCAAATGAGGAACCGTATATTCTATAATCTCTTCTGCTGTTGGTTTAAAGGTCAAACGGTCTTGTGTAGACGTAATATTTTCTTCCTGCGGCTGAAAGGAAATACATCCGATACAATTGGCGTTGCAGGCGGGTGAGCTTGGAACCGGGCATTCCCATCTTCCCATAAAAAAATTACGAGCTGCGGGGCAATGATAAGTAAGGCAACAATTATTCGCCAAATGTTGTACCAAACGGTTATGCTTATACGCAGACAATAAATTGGCTACACCGCTTTCAATTTTATCTTCCTCAAAACCTGCACTTTCCTGGCGGATGTCTTTTTCAATTCTTACAGCGGTTACATAAAACTTTTCGTTGTACCAGCCCGCTGCGGTATAACAAAACAGAGGAAGCGTTTCCGCGCCAGGAAGTGTTTCGTAAGCAGCAAGGTAAGTGCCCGTAAACGCGGGGGGAATAAAAGCAGCAACTGCCCATCCTTTTTCACAAAGGCGCATTTCGCCGGTGGCTACATCGAGGCCAATGCCGCGCCGGTTGGGCAATTCATACAATTGGCCACCTTCCGGCAATTCTATCCATTCTTCATTTTCTACCGGCAGCGCATCCCAGCCGCTTCTTCCGCAAACATAAAGGGAAGTGTCTTCAAAGGTGTTTCCTTTGCCATCAGAATATAAAAGAAAGGGAGAATGTTTCATTGTTTAATATTTTTCTGCCTCTAAACCGATTCAGCAACTGAGGCACGTTGCTCACTTAAATTCGTTTTTGCAAATGCATTAAATTTTTTCTCATCCAGGTTTTTGGGTTGATCAATTTCAGCTTGCAAAATGTGGTTGTTCTTAAAATCGAGGGTAAGAATATTATCTTTCACAATCACATTGCTGAATAATTCCCATGAATATTCTTTTCCGGGAAAGTTCATTTTTATCACCTTATCATTAGAAAAAACTATTTGTAATTTTTGTAAAGCGAGATGATAAAGAATGCCTAAAAGTACCAACGCTGTTACTGCGTAATAATTCTGTAACCCAAACCAACAACCGGCAAGAACGAATAGCAATACCTGGTCAAGGTAATTTCCCTGGCTGTATTTTTTAATGAAATACAAGCGCATAAAAATATAAATGCCTACCAGCAAAATAGCTGAAGCTGCTTCGTAACGGTACTCATCATAGAAAAGCATTAAAATAAAAACCGCCAGGTTCAGCAATAGAATAATCAAAGCAATAGAACGATACGATTTTATTTTTTCATTCTTCAAAGTGATTTCAAACTGCATATTTATCATTTGAGGCAATCAGAAAATTGCATAATTTAAAAAGAACTCTTGCGCCCACGTTTTCGTCCCATTCGTTGGGACTGATGCCAACTTCATTCAAGTCAAAACCTATCAGTTGTCTTCCGCTTGCGATTATTTTTCTGAATAAATAATAAACCTGTTGCGCATCAAAGCCACCAGCGACAGGCGTTCCTGTATTGGGACATAATTTAGGATCGAGCCCGTCAATATCAAAACTAATATACACTTTTTGCGGAAGGTGCGTAATCAATTCTTCTACAATACTTTTCCAGGTTTCGCCTTCGTACAATCTCTCTTTAATATTTTTATCAAAATAAGTAACTACGCGGCCTTCACTTTTATTGATATACTCCATTTCGCAACGCGAATAATCGCGTGTACCGACCTGTACTAATTTGGTAAGTTGTGGAATTTCCTTTAGCGCATTATACATGATAGACGCGTGCGAATATGTGAGATCCTCATACGATTGGCGGAGGTCGCAATGCGCGTCTATTTGTAATATTCCAAATTCGCCGTGCTTTTCTGCGATGGCTTTATAAAAACCCAACGGAGAACTGTGGTCGCCGCCGAGAATTCCTACTAATTTTCCCTGCGCTAATAATTCTTTAGTTTGTTCATAAACCCAGTTGTTCAAAAATGCACTGCCTTCATTGATTTCTCGCAGTACTTTTTGCATAAACTTATTATCACAGAGTTTTTCGCCCTCTGTAATATAATTGATGTACAATTCTGCTTCTTTGCGCAGGTAATCGCTTTTCATCATGATGCTTTTATCCACGTCGCGCAAAAAAATTCCTTGCTTCCATCCTTCAGGATTATCGTTGTCAAAAAGATCAATCTGCATGCTGGCATGCAATACTCTTTCTGTAACCCTTGCTGTGCCCGCTTTATAGCTCACGGTTACTTCCCAGGGAACGGGCAGGATTATTAATTTGGAATCTTCTTCTCCGAAAGGAAGCCCGAAAATTCCGTTGTTGGGATTAGAAGCCGAATTCTCGTTAAAACAAGTAAGATCAACCATTTTTTTAAGTGCTTAAATTTTTTGGACGGCAAAGTTACTTAGTATAAAATTAACCGGTAAAATCGGTGCGTTAAATTTTGAATTGAGTGGGGGAGAAGTGAAAAGTTATTAGTTATGAGTGACAAGTTATCAGGTAGAAGTAAAAAGTTATGAGTTGTAAGTTTTATCCGGTCGGGACGCTTTCTTCGGCGGCCTGAACGATTGTCCTGAAAGTTGCCAGGTAGAAATCAAAAGTGATAAAGTAAAAGTAATATGGCAGTGAACAAACAAATAATACTGATTTTCATTTCCATTCTTAAAGCGCTCTCTCATTTTGGAGTTCTTTTTGTGTTTGCAAAAGACAAAAAACATTATGGAAGAAAAAAAGTATGAATTTGCCGTGCAGGGAATTCCTTATGAAGTAAAAATTAAACCCTTTGATTTTAACAGCCAGAAAAGATTTCACGTCAGCTATAACGGCGGCTCCGTTGATACTTTTGTTTGGGATTCGGAAATGGAACGATTTCGTTCGCTCGACGATGATGCATCCACATTGCCTGACGGGCTGGAGTTGGAGATTTCAAATAAAATTATGGAGATGAGTTATTAAACCCTGTTTAAATTAACAGCCATAAATAAGTGTTACAGCGAAGGGTATGGCTTAAAAATTGAGTGCCCCCGTAGAAACAGGGGCACTTTACCAAAACTAACTGCTTATGAGTTGGGCGAAAATTAGACCATTTTTATATACCAAGGTAATTTCTTCATAAATTTTTACTTATCTATTGCAAATGGAAATCTTTTCCAGACCTCAATTAAACAAAATTTAATATTTTTAAGAAATTTAAAAAAAGATTTAAACGATATTATGAAAAATCATAAACGGATTGTTAATTGCGGCTTTTTGCCAACAATTTTAATATTTGCATTTTTATTGATATGCCTGCATAGTAGAGCCGACAAATTGCAGAGTGTGGAATCAGATACACTCGCCATACAAGGCAGATGGGATATCACCGTAAACGAAAATGGCAGAATGGTTCCGTCGTGGTTGGAAATTCATCATTCCGGAAATGTAATGCTGGTAGGAAGATTCGTAGGTGGCGGAGGAAGTGCCCGTCCCATTTCAAGAATCAATTTAAAAGACGGTATGATGAGTTTTTCAATTCCGCCGCAATGGGAATCTGAGCCTAATGATCTGAAAGTAGAAGGATTGTTTCGCGGTGACAGCCTCGCGGGAGAAATGACCATGCCGGATGGAAAAACGTTTCCGTGGGTGGGTAAAAGAGCGCCGCGTCTTCGCAGAAATGCAGAGCCGGAATGGGGAAAACCGATTCATTTATTTGATGGAAAAAATATGAATGAATGGCATGCAATGGGCAAAAACCAATGGATAGTGGAAGATGGTATGTTGAGAAGTCCGCATGGAGGTTCCAACCTTGTGACCAACCAGGTATTTAAAGATTTTAAATTGCATATTGAATTTCGTTATCCGCCAGAAAGCAACAGTGGCGTGTATTTGCGCGGAAGATATGAGATACAGATAGAAGACAGCAAAGGGAAGGAACCGGAAGATATTTATCTCGGCGGCATTTATGGATTTATAGCGCCAAGCGATATGATGGCAAAGGCGCCCGGAGAATGGCAATCATTTGATGTTACCTTAGTAGGAAGAATGGTGACCCTTTTTGTAAACGGGAAAAAAGTGATTTGCAACCGCGAAATTCCGGGAATTACCGGTGGCGCCATCAACAGTGATGAAGCCGCTTCGGGCCAGATTTTATTACAAGGCGATCATGGTTCAATTGATTTCAGAAACATCATTATAACTCCGGCGAAAGAAGTTGATAAGTTTATTAATTATTAAAGTGTGTGTTTGGAGTAAACGAAGTTATAAGGGGGATTTTTGTTTTGGGAAAAGGGAGTGTAAAATAAACTGTGGAAAATACTTTCTTTATTCATTTCAAGACTATATTCCTGGTCATAACTCGATTATGGAAGTTTTCAGAAAGCGCGTCTCTATTCTATGAAATCATATTTACTCTTTTGTTTTTTTTACTTTGTAACTTTTGCGGCATTCTCCCAGGATGTTTCCCGTAATATTCCTACACACCAATTGAGGGCGCCTGTTTACCATTCTTATGCGGTTCGTTTTCCGGCGCATATTGATTCAGCATTGTTTTCGGATTATCTAAATTGGGCATTAGAAAAAGACAGCCTTCCTCAAAAATATAAGGATGGAAAGCCTTTTTGCATTACGGTATATTACATCGTGTCAAAAGAAGGTAAAATTAGCGAAGTAAGGCTTTTTAGAAACAAGGACGAGCAGAAGGA
>JBDTHD010000167.1:0-3532 GCA_039937075.1 Ginsengibacter sp.
AAAAGAAGCAATCAAGGTTGAATTTTTCCCATTAGAAATATTTGATAATATTTTAATTCTTGAAAAAAAGTAATTAATATTGGAGAAAATTAATGGTTATGAATTTATTACTTACTATGCCTGGCGGTTCGGAATGGATATTAATTTTTCTTATTTTTATTCCGATTTTGTTGCTTCCCGCCATATTTTTTCTACTCACTTTGCAAAAGACTTTAGAGACTATCTCTCCGGAAAACAGGAAGATGCCGCCATCGAACGTTTGGCTGATGTTTATTCCATTATTTAATATTGTTTGGCAATTTATAATAGTAGATAAGATTTCTCAGTCTCTGGCAGCTGAGTGCGCGAGATTAAATATTCCAACAAAGGATCCGAAGCCGACCTATAATATTGGTCTCGCGTGGAATATTTGTAATACTCTTTCGTTCATTCCATTCGTTGGGTTAGCAGCGTTGGTTACGTTTATTTTATATTGGGTAAAAGTTTCAGAATTTAAAACTTTGATGAAAGGCAATCAACATAATTATATGCTTGACGCGGAAAGAAATATTTTTCACGGCGATAAAAGCATTTAAAAACCTATCTTTTAAAATCCGCAAAATAAAAATTCCACTTATTTCTTTGTTTACTGTAAAAATCATCTCTGTACTCGTCCGCTTGCATCTCCTTTCATCAAAGCTTGTACATCGCTCAAAGTTGCGTGATTCAAATCGCCTGGTATTGTGTGTTTCAGCGCAGAAGCCGCCACGCCAAATTCCGCGGCATCTTTCAAATTCATTTCTGAAACCAAACCATAAATAAATCCGCTGGCAAAAGAATCTCCACTTCCTACGCGGTCTATAATTCTTACTTCGTATTGCTTGGTATGATAAAATTCTTTGCCATCGTAAACCAAAGCACTCCATCCATTGTCTGATGCGCTATGGCTTTCTCTCAATGTGGAAGCAATATATTTAAATCCGAATTTCTCTTTCATTTGTTGAAATACATCTTTGTAGCCATCAAGATTTAATTCGCCTTTGGTAACATCTGTTCCTTTGCTCTTAAATCCTAAAGTGGTTTCTGCGTCCTCTTCATTGCCGATGCAAACGTCAACATATTGGCAAAGTTTAGTCATCACTTCTTTTGCTTTTTCTTTGCTCCATAATTTTTTTCTGTAATTCAAATCAATGCTGGTGGTGATTCCTTTTGCTTTCGCGGCTTTTAACGCAGCTTCTGTAAGCGCCGCAGCTTTATCGCTTAATGCAGGCGTAATGCCTGTTGTATGAAACCACGAAGCACCTTCGAAAATTTTATCAAAATCGAAATCAGAAATTTCTGCTTCGGAAATTGCTGCATCTGCGCGATCATAAATTACCTGCGACGCGCGCATGGAAGCGCCTGTTTCTAAAAAATAAATTCCTAATCTTTTCCCCCCTTTGGCAACAAATTGAGTATCTACTCCATAACGACGAAGATGATTGATGGCAGATTGCCCGATGGCATTGTCAGGAACTTTTGAAACGAAAACGCCTTGTAACCCATAATTGCAAAGGGCTGCAGAAACGTTGGCTTCGCCGCCGCCGTACGTAACATCAAAATTGTCAGCCTGTACAAATCTTTTATAATCAGGAGTAGATAAACGAAGCATTATTTCTCCAAGAGTGACTACTTTTTTTGCCATAACTTTTTTTTATTTAATTAGAAACCAAATGTTGAATACGATAAAGTCTGTCAAATTTCTTTCTTATTTATCTAAACAACAAGAATTGAGCACAATAATTTTAAAAAATCAATGATAACGATTGCGTAAAACTTGCGGTAACGATTGCAGAGCGATCCAACGGAAAAGATAATAGGTAATGTGCTGCCCGATCTTATATATCACAAAGTAACGGTAATGGTTAAACGCTTTTATGTGAAAAAATAAAGTCTCTTTTTAATTTGAATTAATTTTTTATTCCTGATATTTGGAGAGGTTTGGGAAGAGAACCGTATTTACAAAAAGAATTGAAATAATTTTGTTTAAATAATAAAAATGTATCCATGAGTAAGAAAAATGATTTACTAAAGTTAATTCCTGAACAGGGAATTTTACCTCTTTATTTTTACAAGGACACAGAGGTCAGCTTACAGGTTTTAAGAGCATTGTACAATGCAGGAATCAGAGCGGTTGAATATACAAACAGGGGAGAAGCTGCTTTGCAAAATTTTAAAAAAATGCGCGAACTGGTCGATTCAGAACTAAATGGAATGTATCTCGGAATTGGTACGATAAAAAATGGCGAAATGGCGCAGACTTTTATTGATGTAGGCGCTGATTTTATAATTTGTCCCGGTCTTGTTGAAGAGGTTGCAACCGTTTGTGACAAAAATGATGTGCTTTGGGTGCCGGGTTGTATGACTCCATCAGAAATTATTCGTGCAGAAAATTTAGGAGCCAAAATGATCAAACTTTTTCCAGGGAATATTTTGGGTCCTGAATTTATGAGTGCGATAAAAGCATTATTTCCCGATCTTTTATTTATGCCGACAGGTGGCGTTGATCTGGATAAAGACAATATTGCCAAATGGCTTAAAGCTGGTGTCTGTGCGGTCGGTATGGGCAGCAAGCTTGTCAGCAACCAATTACTTGAAGAAAAAAATTATAAAAAAATAGAAGAACTTGCCCGGCAGGGTTTGGAGATTTTAAAATCTCTTAAAGAAAAATAATTCAAACTATCGCCGGTATCAAAACGGTTATAGTAAAGCAACAAATAGTTAGGATTTTTATTCTTGAGAAAAAGCTGAAACAGATTTTAGGAAGTTGATTTTTTTAAAATTTTACTTGTGCAAATCCCAGCCGGAAGTTTGATGGAACTCTATGCCTGGAGCGATAAAAGGCATATATAAAAATGATGTGTTTTTTGTTTGATCATCTCATTTATGGCCGCCAGGAATTGAGTTCCTTTTGTAAACCACTTTTTTGCAAATGCTTATATTTTTTAAGAACGTCACATCTGATGATACATTTTATGAGATAACCTGCAAATAATATTGGATCAAAAAATTTATTTATGCTCCCAATTATTGCCTATTTTTATATCACCATTCTCTCTTTTGGTAAGTTGCCTGAAAGGCTTTTCTATAGATACGCTAAGACTCCCTGCTTTATTGAGATTAAGATTGTAAATGAAATTAATTATAATCAATGCTATAAAAATTATCTGAATAAAAAATAAATTAAATAAGCCCTTTATGAAAAAGTTGATAGTAAAAAAAACAGTTTCAAAAAAAACATCAGGGAAGAATACCAAAAGAATGTCATTAAATAATCCAATAAAAAATGTAGTAATTATCTTTAAGGAAAATCATGGTTTTGATAATTATTTCGGGACCTTCCCCGGCGCAAATGGAGTATCCAATCTTCCGCACCTGCCTAATCCGCCATTAAATGATCCGCTGCACACTCATGAGGCATGGTTAAAACGAAGTACCAATGCAGTAAAGGGACAATATTATGAATCAGATATTCCAAATTATTTTGCTTTGGCCAAACAATTTACTTTATGCG
>JBDTHD010000168.1:0-8096 GCA_039937075.1 Ginsengibacter sp.
GAAATAATTTCTGCTACTATCAATGCAAGGATAAATGTCCACACAGTTTTCCCCTTTTTGGGATTACATGAAACAGTGTAAGCATTGAAAAATAATGCGATCATCCAAATGCCGCAGATTGTAAGACAAACAATATTTAAAACAGTTACAAAACTAATTTTGTCTAATGCTTTTATATCAGGCATTGGTCCGAAATATAATAAAGCGGTAAAGAACATCGGGAAACGCGCCAAGGCTAATGTTCCCGCAACATCAGCAAATCTTATTTTTGATTGAGAAAATATAAGTCCTGTGAGGTAAAAAATGATGGTCACGGATATCCATGCAATAAAAGGTTCTAAAAGATAAACCCACCACAAGGTTTTAGTGCCTCCATGCGCATCAATAGCACCATCAAAATGAGTATGACTGAAATAGGCAATGACGGCAGTTATTAAAATGAGGAGCCATCCATAAATGAGCGCTTTATAACCCGCAATTTTTACAAAAGGATTCAATAAAATTTTGATCATTTCTTTTGCTTTTCGTTTTGCTTTATTTTCTCAATGATATCGTCCAATAGATTGCGCACAGTGGGATAACTTAATTTTAATTGCTCAGCCATAATTTTTAAACTGCCACTGCTTTTCACGAAGTCCAAAACAAATTTCTGTTCGTCCTGGGATAGTTGTGATAAAACCGGCAAAGGAAAACTTCCCGAAACCTGGGTTTCGCATTGTGGGCAGGTAAGGCTCGTTACCTGTAATAATGCGGAGCAACTTGGACAACTATATGGTAATTTTTTCTGCATTCGTTAACAAAGCTAAATAAAATATTCATTTTATTTATAAATAAATAAATAGAATTTAGTTTTTACTTAATTTAATTTTTTTTTAACTAACGTCGCAGCAAAATTTTTAGAAACTTTTTTGCAGATTATCAAAGTATTTTTAAAAGTCGGAAACTAGAAAGTAAGAATTCAGATTATTTGTTTGTTTACTACAAATAATTAATTTTCGAAGTGTTGTAACGGATTGTAAACAGATAATTGTCTATTTCACATATCCCAACTCTAACATTACATCCCATATCGGTTTGGTAATCATTTTTTCATTATTCGTTAACCAGATGATAGTAATATCCGGTTCAGGAATCATTATCAAATGCGCCCTAAATCCGCCCTGGTCGCCATCATGCTCTATCACCGTATATTTTTCATCAGGATTCGTTCCGTGTAAATATGATTTGTGATTAAACCACGCCAGTCCTGTCCACGGAGCAGTTAAGCCTTTCCAGTTTTTAGGAACCCACGGTTCTTCTGATAGTGTGATGGTGTTGCAATCTGTAAAAGAGCAATTTTTTATGGCATCTACATATTTTCTTAAATCTTCTATCGAACTCCAAACGCCGCCATTTCCTGACGCGGCAAATGTTGGATATTCTCCATAATCATATTCTTCCCAATGGCCATTTATTTTTCTATAGCCATGCGCCACGTTTGCAGAGGGATAGGCGCCGTCAGTTATCTTGCTGTTTTTCATCCCCGCCGGTTCGAAAATATTTTTTTTAATGAAATCCTGCCATTTCATTTTGCTTACTTTTTCTATAATTAATGCGAGGCCATTGTAGGCAGGATTAGAATATTCATAATCACTTCCCGGTTCAAAATTTAGTGTGTCCGTTAATTTTATGGGCACCCAGTTTTCTTCATCTTTTGCGGTGAGATAAAAAATACTGTCGCGCTCAATCTCCCGGCTGTCGGGCAATCCTGAGGTGTGCGTAAGTAAATTCTTAATCGTAACTTGTCGGGCAATTTTTTTATTTTTAAAATCCGGGAAATATTTTAAGAGATTATCGTCAATAGAAAGTTTGCCTTCTTTTTGCAGCATTAATATTCCATAAGCTACAAATGTTTTTGATATAGATCCAAGGTTTTGAACCGTGTTTGCATCGTATTTAATTTTCTTTTCAAGATCAGATAAGCCAAAGGATTTTGAATAAAGAATTTTATTTTGCTGTTCAATAAAAACACTTCCCCCCGGTTCATTGTCTTTAAAAATTGTGGCAAAAACAGAATCCAGTTTTTTCTTTAATAAAGCTTCGTTGTTCATCTGGTTAAAAGAATTTGAAAATGCAATTGTTGAAAATAGAATCAGAAACAATATTTTTTTGTGCATCAAAACTAAATTTTAATCCAAATAAAAATAACGCAATTTTAGTCTTGTTATCCCAAAAAAAACAAATTGTTTTTGGAATGGAATTTCAATTTCGTTTTTGTTTTGTAAGAGAATCATCCGGAAAATGTATAAAAAAAATCCCGATGTTTTAGTACACCGGGATTTTTATAATAAAATGAGAAACTAATTATGCTTTATCATCGTCTGAAGCAGCCTCATCTTCATTGGCAGCTGTCTCATCTTTTGATTCAGGTTTTTTTGTTTCGTCTTCCTGTGCTGTTTCTTTACTGTCTTCCTCAGCTGCCGCTTTTGCCATTGCTTCTATGTGCTTAGGCTCGTCTGCGGGTGGTGTTGGTGTTTCAGCTAAAGTAGCTTCAGCTTTCTTTTCTTCTTCAGGTTTTTCCTCCGCATCTTTTTCTGTATCTGCTTTTTCTTCTACAGCTTTCTTTTTCTTTGCAGGCGCTTTTTTAGCAGCAGGAACTTCTTCAGCAGTTTCTTCTGTTACGCTTGCTTCTTCTGGCTGAGCCTCTTCTGGTTGAGCCGCCGCCTCACTTTCGTTATCCATCTTCTTTTTTAGATCTGCTAAAACACCCAGGTCACCCAGAGTGGTTTTTTCAACTTTACTCTGAATATTCTTCACTACTTTTTTGGTGTTGGCTGCTTCGGCTCTCTTTTCGTTGAACTGTGCATTTTTCTCGTCAGCTATTTGTTTTTCCCAGATTCGGCTGTGGCTTAAAATGATCTTCTTGTCGTTGCGATCAAATTCAATAACCATGAATGGTGCAATTTCATCCAAACCTATTAACTTTTCATCTTCGCGGCGAAGGTGACGGGCAGGTGCAAAACCTTCCAATCCATAAGGGAGTTGAACAGTTGCGCCCTTATCGTCGCGGCGTGTAACAGTTCCTTCATGAATACTTCCAACAGGGAAAGTTTCTTCCAAAGAATTCCATGGATCTTCTTCAATTTGTTTGTGTCCTAATTGAAGCTTACGGTTTTCTTTATCAATGCTCATGATAACGACATCAATACTTTCACCAACTTTCGTGTATTCATTGGGGTTATTAAAACGCTTCAACCAGCTAAGATCACTGATGTGAATCATGCCTCCGATACCAGGAGAAAGCTCAACAAAAACACCATAAGGAGTAATGTTTTTTACCAAACCTTTGTGCTTGCTTCCTTCCGGATACTGAGTTTCAATGGTGTTCCATGGATCTTCTGTCATTTGTTTGATAGAAAGACTCATCTTACGATCTTCTTTGCTCAGCGTTACTACTTTTGATTGGTATTCGTCGCCCAGTTTGAAGAATTCTTTTGCATTAATCGGAGTATTTGCCCAGGTAATTTCACTTACGTGAACCAAACCTTCTACGCCCGGATAAATTTCCAGGAATGCTCCGTAATCTTCTATATTAACCACTTTACCTTTAACAATTTCACCTTCTTTAATGTTTTCAGGAAGTGTATCCCAAGGGTGAGGAGTTAATTGTTTTAATCCAAGGCTGATGCGTTTTTTATCATCGTCAAAATCAAGAACTACTACATTCAATTTTTGATCTAATTTTAACACTTCGCTTGGATGATTGATACGTCCCCAGCTAATATCTGTGATGTATAATAATCCGTCTAAGCCGCCAAGGTCAAGGAATGCACCGAAATCGGTAATGTTTTTGATAGTTCCTTCTAATACCTGGCCTTTTTCCAACTTGCCGATAATTTCAGCGCGCTGTTGTTCGATATCACTTTCAATAAGTGCTTTATGTGAAACCACTGCATTTTTAATAGCTTCATTAATTTTCACTACTTTGAACTCCATCGTTTTTCCAACAAACTGATCGTAATCCGTTACAGGTTTTACGTCGATTTGAGAACCCGGCAAGAAAGTTTCCATGCCAAACACATCAACGATAAGGCCTCCTTTAGTTTTGCTGGTAACCAATCCTGTAACAATTTCACCACTTTTGTGCATTTCCACAATTTTTTCCCATGCACGTGTAGTGCGGGCTTGTTTGCGGCTAAGGTGAAGATTACCATCTTTGTCTTCTTTTTCTGCGACCATCACTTCCACTTCATCACCAACTTTTAAATCGGGGATATCACGAAATTCATTTAAACCAACTAATCCGTCGCTCTTAAATCCAATATTAATAACAACATCTGTTTTGGTCATCGCAACCACAGTTCCGGTAACCATTTCATTGTCGTTAATCTGCTTAAACGTTTTATCATAAACCTCATCGTACTTTTGTCTTTCCGAATTGTTGTAAACAGTTACGTTCCTTTTGTCAATGCTCCAGTCAAAATCATCATGAGCTGTAGACAGCGCTTCTTCATGAATTTCAACTTCTGAAGGTTGTGGTTCGGCAGCTGCCTGCGTGGATTCCACATCGGGGAAATCGGGGAAGGGAACTCCCTCAATACCTCCCTGGGGGCGGTTTTCAGTTGAGATTTCCAGTTCTTCAGAACTGTTTTCTTTGTTTTCTGTATCCATTTATTTTGTAGCGGGTATATTTTTTATTGCTGTATCTTTTTAAAGATCCTGCTTATCAGCATTTTGGTTAATAAAAAGTCTTTTGTAAATATAGTTTGCCAAATTTTTTTTATTTGGGAGTGCAAAGGTAATAAAATACCTCGGAAGAAGAAACTCATGATTGAAGCGATTTGTGAGGTATTTTTCAACTAAAAAAAGCATAGAATTGCTTCTACGCTTTTAATTGTTTTTCCCAGGGAATTTTTTTCTATCGATTACTGCACATCGTTGACAATTGTCTTCACTTTGTTTTTGGACAAATAAATCTGAAAACCGACATTGAGATTTAATGCACTTGCGTACGGTTGGCTACCAAAACCAACTATTCCGTTGTATTTCAGCAATGTTTCCAAGCCAATTTCCGGTGTAATAAAATAAGCGTAACCGGGTCCTACGCCTAATCCTAAGCCGGTGGTGTTAGAACCATTTGCAGCGCTTTGTCCTTGTATTCCTACGTTTCCTTCAAAAAATAAACGGCCATGTTTCAACACGTTTGTTTTTGGGTCATTGATATAATATCTGCCCAATGCGCCAACGCCATAAGTAGTTGACGTCTTTGCTCC
Organism: Ginsengibacter sp.; assembly: GCA_039937075.1. GTDB lineage: Bacteria > Bacteroidota > Bacteroidia > Chitinophagales > Chitinophagaceae > Ginsengibacter. The sequence continues at coordinate 5,253 of JBDTHD010000168.1, forward strand.
CTTTGCGGTGGCTAAACCAAAAGTAACATAGCCTCCCAGTGCAACATTATCTTTAATAAACCAGGCGACTTTAGGATCGATATTAACGTTGAAAATACCGCCTCCACCCAGTCCTAAATTAAAATTGGCCAGGTCGCCGCCAACTAAGTAATTGCCTTTTTGTAGTTGGGCATTAGATGTAGCAGGTATCATAAATCCTGCGATTAGCATTGAAAAGAAAATCTTTTTCATATTTGTTTTTTAGGGTGAGAAATTTGAAAATGCTTATTAATAAAATTCGTGCCAATAATTACATTTCAATTTTAAAAGCGAATTATTAAATTGCAAATGATTGACTGTTAAATAAAATTGAATGAAGACCTGGTTAAAAAACCTGCAGCGCACACATCTTTTTAAATCTGTTATTTATTTTATTATTGGAGTTTTTAGCTACCCGGGGGTTGCTATTATTAATAAGCTCAAAATAAGCGGTACAGAAAATATCAAAAATCTTCCAAAGAAAAATGTACTGTTTGTGAGCAACCACCAAACTTATTTTGCAGACGTAATTACATTGGTTCATATTTTCTGTGCGGTAAAATGGCGGAGGCAGAATAAATTGGGCATTCCTTTTTATTTATTGAATCCCTTCACGCGTGTATGTTTTGTAGCGGCAGCCGAAACTATGAAAAGTACATGGGTCAGCCGTTTTTTTAGATGGGGAGGCGCGATTACTGTAAAACGTACCTGGAAAAAAGACGGTAAAGAAGTGAGGCGCGGACTAGATCCGGGAGATACAAGAAAAATTTCGGACGCGCTGGAAAATAATTGGGTAATTACTTTTCCGCAGGGCACTACCAAACCTTTTGCGCCTGGAAGAAAAGGAACTGCATTTATTATAAAACATCACAAACCGGTGGTAATACCAGTTGTCATTAATGGTTTCTGGCGGGCATTTAATAAAACAGGATTGAAGTTTAAGAAAAAAGGAATTCTGCTATCGGTTCGTTTTAAAGAACCACTTCAATTAACATATGAAGAAAGTGTGGAAGAAATTTTAGAGAAAGTTATGGATTCTATTGAACAGAGTAAAAAATTTATGATGCTGGGGAAGCATCACGAAATATCAGCGTAGCCTCAAAAAATTACTTAATAGTAAACCAACAAATTACCTGGATTTTTATTTTCCCAAATCCAGCTCATAAACCGACCTTATCCAAAGTGAGGTACTGAAATGTAATTACAGTAAACAAAGAAATTGTGAAGATTCTTATTTTCAAATCAACTAAATAACTAATTGTCCAATTCACGAATCAGCGCCTCGCGGCCTTTCATGCAATCGATTATTTGTTATGCGAAAAGCGCTTTTAGCTCAGAGGCTTCGCCGGGTTTCATTTTGCCCGCGAGGATCAATCGTAACTGACGACGGCGCAAAGCTCCTTCAAATAGTTCAAGCTCATGATCGGTTTCCGGTTCGATTTTAGGAACAGATCTTGGTTTCCCATGCGGGTCGAGTGCTACAAAAGTGTAATAAGCTTCATTGCTGTCATATTTATATTGCTGTATAATATCTTCGCCCCAAACTTTCAGATAAATTTCCATGCTGGTATTAAATGCGCGTGTTACTTTTGACTGGATATGCACCACGTTGCCCAGCTTTATGGGATTGGTAAAAGAAATATTATCCACAGAAGCAGTAACTACCGGCGCACCGCAATGCTTGCTTCCGGCAAGTGCGGCAGCAATATCCATCCAGTACATCAATCGACCTCCCATTAAATTTTCAAATAGATTAGTATCATTTGGCAACACGAGTTCTGTCATCACGATTAAACTATCTGAAGGTTTTTTTACAATCATTTTTTAAAGAATTTTTGCAAAGATAGCTAATGTGCTAATTTGCCAATAGTGCTGATCTGCTAATATACTCATGTGTTCATCATTGGCTAATCAACTAATTAATTTAATTTCGATTTTTAAATTCTATGAATCATATCTCATTTGACGACACTAAAACGGCCTTTGCTTCCAAAACGGACAAGCAACTGAAAAACGCCAGGTTTATTTTTGAATCGATGGCGAAATATTGGCTCGTAAAGGTGGGCTTGTGGATTACGCCGCTCGCACTGAAAATTGGTTTACCCATAAAAGGATTGATTAAAAAAACAATTTTTCACCAGTTTGTAGGAGGTGAAACTTTAGAAAAAACTTCGTTTACTGTAGAAAATCTGGCCAAATTTAATGTGAAGGTAATTTTAGATTACGGCGTTGAAGGCAAAGAAGGAGAAGCCAATTTTGACAATACGGTGCAGGAATTTTTAAACGTAATAGAGTATGCGGCTAATCAGCCAAACATTCCGTTTATCAGCGTAAAACTTACTGGTTTTGCGCGGTTCGATTTATTGGAAAAAATAAATCGTTTGTCAGATTATGATAAAGTAATCAGCGGCAAAATTGCCTTAGAAAAATTAGATGCCAGTGAAAAGGCAGAGTGGGAGCGGGTTGTAAATCGTTTGTTCACAATTTGTCAGCTTGCTTCCCGGAGCAATGTGGGTGTTTTAATTGACGCGGAAGAAACCTGGATACAGAATTCCGTGGACGCAGTTGCCACGCAAATGATGCAGCAGTTCAACCTTGAAAAGGCAATTATTTTTAATACAGCGCAACTATATCGACACGATCGTTTGCAATTTGTAAAAGATTGTTCCGCATTCGCCAAAGAAAATAATTTTACTCCAGCGCTAAAACTGGTTCGGGGTGCTTATATGGAAAAGGAAAGAAAACGCGCCGCAGAAATGAATTATCCTTCACCGATAAATGAAACGAAAACAGAAACAGACGCGGAATTTAATGCAGCCGTTGAGT